>JBEKCP010000001.1:0-47675 GCA_050014815.1 Thermoguttaceae bacterium
CATTAATGCCAGTGGCATCGATCCGATGCGAGGCGTTTGTGTGCGCTTCTCGTGGCATCCTGCACACCCCACCGTCTCCCCCGGTTGCACCGTGAAGAAACTCTGCATCCGTTTGACCGACATGTTGTTCTTATCAAGCGCCACGAAAAACAGACTTCGCATGGCGGGCATTTCTGCATAAGCAGACCCGTCCGCTTCCACAGGAATCGTGCCCAGAACACGCGAGAGTGTGAAAGTACTCATGTAACTGATCGTATCCATCCAATCGGCGAAATTGATCGGTTTGGGCAAGGATTCGAGGACGAGGAGTTTCTCTATTTCGCCGGGTCGCACACCCTCCATATTCCGACCATGGAGGATATCCGCCAGGTAAATCGTCCCGGTCTCTTTCCCCATATCCACTCTGTCCGCCAACACCGGTTCACGCGGGCGCGATGTCAATGGACGCGGTTCGTGAACGTCAATTCCATCCGGATTTTCATAGATCATGTCCGCCGCCCCGTTACCGTTAATCAAAAGGATTCGAGTGTTGTCACAAACCAGAAAACAATCTTCGGAAAAAGGATAGGGATCGCGTCCTCCCTCACGGATACGCTTCACCCTCCTTCTATCATCTGGTCCGGCCTTTTGATCCACGATTGTGACATCTCCCGCGTGTTCTGTCGCCCCATGTCCCCCCGAAAATGAGGCCACCACTTTGTCTGTCCCGGGAATGGGTTTCGCGTCAAGCATGGCGGTGCCAGGGTTCGAGTTTCCATAATAGACCATTTGTCCGCTGCCATCCGGGTTCATGGTCCAGAGGTGATGAAACTTCGTTTGATCGCGATCCACATACTCCCATCGCGTGTAGATCAGCCGGCCGTCAGGCAACATCCAAGGGGTGTTGTCATGCTCCACGTTGGACGAGAGAGGTCGTATATTGCCGCCATTTCCGTCACAGCGATGGACCGTTGCCACCTGAGTGCGCCAACAAGGCACGAATCGCTTGCAACGCGAGGAGATGAAGATGATGTTGCCATCCGGCAGGTAGGTGGGTTCAATGTCGTCGAACGGACCGTCCGTCAGTTGCCGCAGTGCGGTTCCGTCGGCATTAATTTCATACAAATTGAAGAACTCACTGCCATCTTTTAGATACGAGAACAGAATCTTTTTTCCGTCGTAATGGACTTGGGGATCGCGAACTCGGCCGGTGACGACCTTGAGTAACGGGGTCACCTGTTTGGTCCGGAGATTGAGACGGAAGAGGCCTCCGCCTCCTTGAATAGGGACTCTTCCATAATCAATTTCTCCGTTCTTACGAATTGTTCCCCCTCTGCTTTCGTGGCCGAAGTTTGCGTACCAATGACCAAACACTGACTTGCGAACGGCAAACACGATATCCTCGACGCCGGCCATTGGCCCGCGAAGCGCCGCATCCAACAGGGGCACATAGGATGGAGGCGCTACCGGCTTCTTCTGTTTGGCCGGTTGCGATGGTGGCGAGGGTTGTTGAGCAACCGCTGTTCCAGGAATACTCGACGCAATCAGAAGACAATCGGCGGGCTGGCCGACGAGTGTTTCCCGGTCGGCCGCCAAAACATCCCGAGGTGGTTCCGCCGCCTGGGTGTTCAGTGTCAGGTTCAGTACGATCAATGCTCCCAAGGCCACTCGCCTTGTCCAGGTATTCATGGTCATCTTCTTGCGGCTATTGTCGCGGTTGGTGGTGTTGTTCATGGAAGTCTTTCGATGTTCAAATCTCCGTCTACCGGAATAATGCTCATGGTTGTGTCGCTCCTTTGGGGGTGGCCGCCTGAACTTCACCGGCAACTTGGTACAATTCTCTTACGGCGGCGTTCCAGCGGCGCTGGCTGGTTGCGATCGGATCTCGCCAAGCGTAACGACCTGAAATAATGGATTCAAAGGCTTGGACGGCTTCCAGGGCTTTTTCCTTCTTTTCTTTGGTCAGATCGGCACAACGGTCTTTTGTCTCTCGGTACACTGCTGCTGTTTGCAGTCCTTCGCGCAACAATTCATAGCACGGTTGGGGTTCGGCACCATTGGGACCAGGCGTCGTTATTCGCTCGACAAGACCGTTTCGCGGCGTACCACCTCTTCCTGTCCAGACATTCAAGGAGAACCAGTAATCGAGACCAATCTCACTGGTACCCTGACTTCCGTCTATCAGATCACCTATTGGTTGGTCACGCCATTGCGGTGAAAAAGGGCCGCCACCTTCAGGGACATAATTCCTACGATTGCCACACGTATAGGGATAGAGACGTTTCATAAAATACCCCGCTGCCACGGTTCCGAAATAATTATGTTTCGCAGGAAGGATCCCTTCGAGCCAACCCACCTCGGCACCGCAGAGCAGGGTGAGTTTTCCCTCAGCGGACGGCAACGGAAGACCGTACCCATGGCGGTAAACACGCCAACGCCAGTCGGGCGCCATCTCTTTGAAGAAGGTGACGACCTCCTCCTGTGGATCCGCGTCCCAAGGTACACCCAATACAACCTTCGTGTCACGCCAACCGCGTTTAATTAACCTTTCTCGGATACCATCGAAAATGGGCTGCCAGAATTCTTTGGACTTTGGCGTACCGTAGAATGGTGCCCGGATGTTCTCCAGCGTGCCGTCTGATTTCATGCGAGTGACTTTCACCGAATTCTGCGACGTATAACTGCCCCCAAATGTGCCTTGCGGTCCCATCTGGTCCCACATGTACAGCGTGAGGTATTTCGGTTGTCCGCAGATTCGCTGCCAGAGATCGAGATATCGATCCATATAGACAAAATCCGGCGCACCGTTGGCATCCCGTCGCACCATGGTGTAGCGTTCAGGCAATACTCCTTCGGCGATGAGGAAGACCTGGCACGATTCGCTCCCTATGTCGCGTAAGAGACGAAGCGACGGTTCCATATACTTGAGATGCTCGTCTGACCATGGTTCGACCTTGTACTGGCGGGTAATGGCATCGGGTGAATGGATGAAGGCCGTCAACATCGGCCAATCTTTCGGCGCCGATATGACATAGGCCATGATCTCCAGGCGAATCGGCAAAGATCCTTCAAATCCTTGGCAGGTGACTTTCAAGGATCCCGTATAGACACCGGGTTTTGCATCTTTGGGAGCATGCACCAACAGAACCAGATACTGCCTTTTTCCGTCCGCCGGTTTCAATATAAAAGTCTGGTCGTCCTTGAACCATCGCACTTGCACCGCCTCTGCTGGTACAACCGCTCCGTCTGGTCCGGTCAAAGGTGTCGGTGTTGCGCTAATACCGGTCAATTGCGGGCCGGCGAGACTTGCCCTGGTTGACAAAGCATATCCATCGCGCGGCACTACCAGACGCAATCCACCAATTTCATCCGCGGAGAAAGTAATCGGTTTTGCCGGTTCTGGCGCGGTTGTGGGAGGTATCGGTGTCATCTTTAATAGCTCTGCCATCCGGTAGAGTTCTCGCACGGCACTGTTCCATGTTCCTGATCTTCTTCCACTGGGCACCTTCAATCGACAGTGAACAAGCGCATCAAAAAGTTCATAGGTCTCCGTCGCCTGGTACCGAACTTCCTCCGGCAGTCGCGCATCATGGTTGCGCACCTGAAGAAATGCCTCGGCCACCTGCATACCCTCGCGCAGCAACTCATAGGACAGATTCGGTTCAGCACCCGTGGGACTCGGAGTCGTCAGCGACATGGGGAGTGATTCATGCAAATTCTTTTGCCACGGGTTAGGGCTTTTGCTTTTGCGAGTCAGATCGAACGTTCCGCGCCCCTTCTCAACCGGCATCGCCCAGAAATCCAAGCCGACCTGACTCAGGCCCTGAACGGCGCCCCTCATGGTCAAAGGATACACATCGAGCCACGAATGGATACCAGACCAACCCCCGATATTACCGCTGGCGACCGTCAAGGGATACGAGCGTTTCATGCCGACCCCTCTGACGATATCCGCTGGAGAAGCCCCCTGGTCTCGTTTGGTGGGATAAACGGAGAGTGGAGCAACTCCTTCCAACCAACCCACCTCCAAACCATTGGTCAGGACGAGTTTCCCGCTCGTATCAGGCGACGGAAGATAGATACCATAGGCGAACACGCGCCAACGCCACCCGGGCGCAACTTCCTGAAAAAACAAGACAACCTCCTTTTCCGGTTGTTTGTTGGTGGGTGCTCTATCTGCATGCGCGGGTGCTCCTTGGTCCCCGGGAGTACCCAAGAGCACTTCGGTGTCCTTCCAGCCGCGTTTGGCCAAGCGGTCGCGGATGCCGTCAAAAACCGGTTGCCAGAATGCCTTTGATCCTGGCGTGCCGTAATACGGCGCGCGAATGTTCTCCAGCGTGCCGTCCGCCTTGATCTGAGTGACCTTTACCGAGTTCGTCGCCGACCACGGTGGAGCGCCCTCGCTCTGGTCCCACAGGTATAACGTCAACTTCTTCGGTTGCCCGCACACCTTCTGCCAGAGGTCGAGATACCGGTCCATCCAGGTGAAATCCGGCGAACCATCCGCGCGCCGCCGGACCATGCTGTAACGCTCGTTGATGATGGCTTCGGCAATTAGGTAAACCTGACAGGACTCACTGCCCAGATCATTCAAGAGACGCAGCGACGGTTCCATCAACTTCAGATGGGCATCCGACCAGGGTTCTACCTTGTACTGGAGCGCGATGGTGTCCGGCGAATGGATCAAACCCGTCAACATGTACCGATCCTTTGGGGCCGGAACGACCCAGGGCATGACTTCCACGGTGACCGGCAGATCGCCCGTAAATCCCTCGCAGGCGACGCCCAGGCGTCCGGTGTACACGCCGGCGGCGGCAGCCTTCGGCGCGTGGACGGTCAACATAATGTGTAGCTGCTGCCCGAGCACGGCCCGGCCTTCCCGGTATTCCTTGGTCACGGGCGTCGGCGTGAACTGGTCCCCGCTGAGCCAGCGTACCTGCACGGCCTCGGGCGGCAATACTGCCCCGCCGGGCCCGGTCAGACGCGGCGGTGTAACGGTGAGGTCGGCGATTTTCGGCCCACGCACCACGGACAATGCCGAAGCATACCCATCGCGCGGCACGACCAGTCGCAACCCGGCGTCAGCGGAAAGGGTGTCACGGGTGTCGATGGCAACCGGCGCCAACTCAGTTGGGATCGCAACAGGATTCTTGACCGGTTCAACTGCGATTACCTGTGTCAGGACCGTAAACGCCATGGCCATGACGGCGATGATGGGCGGGATCTTCATGGGGGTTGTTCTCCTCGTTTCTTGTTGGTGCCCGCACCGCCACAAGTTCCACTACGCTCCGTTTCCGACGGCGCTCGAGAAGGCCGGATTGTTCGGCCCGCGGCTGTTGGCCCTGGTGGGCTGGTTGAAGGGCGTCTGCCACATGTCCTTCACCACGATCCGCAAGTACCTCCGCGACGTAGTGGACGTCCGCGTCAGCCGCGGCTATCTCGCCTTCTCTGGTCTCACGGTTTCTCCCTGGTCTGCGCCACCGGCCTGGACCGTGAACGCTTACCTGTTTTGTTAGAACCCTCTATTTTGCGCCAATGTCGTAAACGTAGAGGAAATCGCCATGCCGGAGGTACAGCCGCTTGCCGCAGACGACCGGGTGGGCCCAGGTCGGGCCTTGGCCGCCCTTGGGCAGGCGGAACTCGCTGACCACTTTCATCCCCTCGGGGCTGATCTTCGCCAGGCCGACCCGCGAGTTCTCGCTGAGCATGTAGAGCAAGCCATCGGCATAGGTGGCCGACCCTTTGCCGACACCTTGCGCGACCCACTTCTTGTCGCCCGTGGCCCAATCGAGGCACACCCACTTCGCCGAGTTCTGATTGTGGGCGGAACCGTACAGATAGCCGTCCAACAGCAGCACGCCGCCATGATGGTTGTCCATTTCTTTGGTATCCCAAAGCTTCTCGGCCGTGGCCGTCTTGCCGTCGGCCTTGACCTTGAGCATGACCCCACCGGCGCCGTAGCCGGTGCTGACAAAGACTTGGCCATCGTGATAGATGGGGCTGGTCACGTTCACATCGTATTTCGTCGGTTTCGGAAAACGCCAGAGCAACTCGCCGTTGTCGGCATTGACCGCAATCACCGACTTGGCGGTGAGCGTCAGCAGCATGCGGAGACTGCCCATTTTGGCCAGGGTGGGCGACGCATAGCCGGTTGCCTCGTCGACGCTGCCCGACTTCCAAATCGTTTCGCCCGTGAGTTTGTTCAGGGCCACTAGCGCGTTCTCTTTTCCGCCCGGCGAGCAGATCAACCGATCGCCGTCGATGAGCACCGATTCGGCCAAGGCCCACTGGATGTTGTGGCCACCGAACTTTTCGAGGATGTTGATGCCCCAGAGTTTTTCGCCGGTGGCCGTTTTCAGGCAGACCAATTCGCCCATCGGACTTTCTTGGTACAACCGCTCGCCATCGAACGTGGGCGTGCCGCGGGTGCCGGGATAGGACTTCGTCCAGGCCGGGCCGGCAGGAACTTGCCAGCGGACTTTGCCCGCGAGATCCAGCGCCGTAATGACCGTCGTGTCGTCAAGGTTGCCGTCGGTGAAGACGAGCCCATCGCCGATCGTGACGCCGGCAAAGCCTTCGCCCAGTTTCTCGCTCGTCCAGAGCAACTTTGGCCCACCCTCCGGCCATTGCTTCAACAGTCCGGTTTCGGTCGAAATGTTGTCGCCCTTTGGGCCGTGGAACCGCGGCCATGCCGGGCTTTCCGCGACCACCAGGCGCGTCGCGCCAGCGGTAACGATGAGGATGATAGCAAGCCGTAGTGATCGGAGCCCGGCGTGCAGCATGGTTCTGGTCCTTGGGAGGGAATGGTAAAATAGTTAGTTGTGTCTGCCGACATTCGCGGCGTTCGGTGTCAAGGCACTATTGTAGCTTGTAGTCGCTGGTCCCCAAATGCACCACCAGACCGCGAACTTGGCCGCCGGCAACCCCGGGCAGTTCGGCCAGATCCGCCCGGCCCTCGGCCGTCGCGCCCATCGCAAGGATGGCCAGCAACACGGTGAATCGGTACGCGACTTCCATGGTGGATATCTCATTCGGGTGCGTGGCGTAATTGTGGTACAGGCGTCCTGCCTGTATGTTTCTGGACAGGCGAGACGCCTGCACCACAAGAAACTCACCAAGTTGTTCTTTTACAGGCCCTCAGATGTTTCTCGGGTAATTGCCGTTTCAGTTGCCTCCTGGGCCGGCGTTGCCCAGCACGATCTTCCGGCCGTCGAAGGCGACGGTTCGCCGTCCGACGGTCGCGCGGGCGTCCAGGCCCTTGCCCACGGCCTTCACCTCCGGCCCCTCGCCCTTCTGGATCGTCACGACGACGAAGAAGTTGCCGTCGGTCCCATCGGCGCCGTTGGCGAAAATGCCGGGGGCGGTGAAGGCGGCCTCGCCGCGATTGTACGTCTGCTGGAACTTGAGCGTCCGCACCCCGGCCTTGATCTGCGGGTCGGCCGGGCCGATAAAGGTCATCTTCATCGTCGCGCCGTCGGGTTTGGCGACCGTCACGGTGTTGCCCTGGACCTTGACGTTCTTGAAATCGCCCGCCGCGTCGGAGACCTTGTCGGACGACACGTCGGCCAGGTACCACGGCCAGACCTTGCTCTTGCCGCCGGTGATCTTGTCCACCAGAACGAAGAGGCAGGGGGCGCCACTGGCGCCGCTGTAGTCCACGGCATAGGCCCGCAGGCCCTGGATGCCCGAGTCCTCGAAGGTGGTCTCCTTGCGGACATTGCCGTACGCCCCGTAGCCGAGTTTGCGGCAATAGATCTCGTTCATGTCGGCCGTCAGCACGCCGGAGCCGTCCTTTTCCATCTTCACGAAACTGGTGAGCGCCCGGCCGGCGTCGTTGATCTGGTCCTCGGGCAACATGACGACCGGGTCGAAGCACCGCTTGTTGTCCAGCCGGACCGTCGGGTAGCCCATGTTCCATTGATGGCCGAGGCCCATAATGCGGAACGTGCCGGCGTTGGGCATGTAGTAGCCCTTCGGGCGGTTCGATTTGAGCCAGACCTGGACGAGGAAATCGTCCTTCCCCTCCCAGCCGTTGCGGAAACCGTAGTAGCCGAAGTCCGGGGCTTCCCAGGTCAAGGGCATGACGCCCTTGGGCGGCTTGGGCTCCATGTCCAACGGATAGTTGACGAAAGCCCGCGGCGTAACATACCACTTCGCATTGGAGACGGCCTTGCCCGCGTCCGCCTTGCCCGTGATCCCCAAGGACCGGTTCCAGGCCCAGAGGACGGCCGGCTTCCATTCTTCCGGCACGATCGGGAAGTTGTAGGCGAAGTAGTCCGGGCCGATCCCGGTGGGGCCGTGGATCTCGTGAGTCACGGGCTCGCCCTTGTCGGGATAGACGTGCGCGAACACGCGCCGCGGCAGCGCGTGGCTGATGTCGCCCCACGGCGACAGGTCGCGGCCGAAGCAGATGCGATAGGCCGAGGCGTACATGGCCGGGTGCAGGCCGAGCTCGTACGATTCGGCGCTGGTGACCGACTGGGCCCCGCCGGTACCCACGCCCTCGCGAAACTGGAGAAACATGAGATAGCGGGTCACCTCGAACATGCGCTGGTAGTCCTGGTCCCAGCCGCCGGTGCGCTTCCACTCGGCCATGTCGTGTTGCCAGTCCTTCAGGGCGCGGGCGTGGCCTTCCTGGAATCGCGCCAGCACGGCCTTCGACGCCTCGAAGTCTTGCTCCGTGGCGCCGTCCAGTTTCGGCTGGAGCGAGTCCCACCGGGTCCTGACTCGCATGACGACCAGCATCGGATAGAGGCCCTTCTGCAGCTTGACAACCTGCCCGTCGGCCAGCGTGTGGCCGTTCAGGACGAGCTGCTGGCTGCCGAAGCGGGTGCCGCCCGCACGGACCTTCACCAGGCGCGGCTCGGCGTTGTCCAGCACGGAGTAGAGGCAGAGCGTCAGCGGGGCATCCTTGACCATTTCCGGTCCCGGCCCGCGCTTGACGTGCCCGGGACTGACCGATTTGCCGACGTTCAGGTAGACGCCGCCGGCGGGAGGCACGAACTCCGGGGCCAGCGGTTTGAACTCATACTTGACCCCTTCGAAGGTGAAGGCCGTGCCGGCGGTGGGGCGGCATTTCTCGACGCCGCCGGCGTCCCGCAGCGGGTCGGCCGCGATGATGGCCCGGACGGGCCCCGCGGCCAGCCACTTCGCCGGCGACTTGCCCGGCTCCAACGGCACGACGGGCACGTCCTTGCCCGGCTGGTAGTCGGCGGCCGGCGGCACCTCGGCGATCGGATCGAGGGCGGCGGGCGGGGCCGGCTCGGGCCCCTTCTCGCCCAGAAACGTCAACGCCCCCAGTGCCACGCCGTAGTAGAGCGAGCCCGCCTCGCCGTTGCCGTAGGTATATTGTCCCTGCGTGTTGAACATCCCGCGCTGCCACAGGATCCGCTCGGCCCAGGTCATGAGGTACCGCTCGATCCGCTTCTTGAACGCCTCGTCCCAGGCGTCGTAGCAGAGATCGTAGGCCACGGCCGGATGCTCCCAGACGTAGCCGTAGTGGAAGATGCCGTGGTGGGAGCCGGGCGTCTTGGCGTCTTTGAAGTTGCAGTTGAGCATCCGCTCGACGATCTCCCGCGCCTGCTCGGCATACTTCTTATCGCCGGTCAGTTGATACTGGATGCCCAGGGTGATGGCGTCGTCGGCCTTCAGCGCGGCCTGGCCCAAGGGCGTCTTGGCCTTCTCCCGCAGCGCGGCTAAATCGCTCTTGCGGAAGAGGATCCTCGGGTGCTCGCCCGGGGCGATCGGCTCGGGATACGTGGTGTACTGTTTCGACGGCGGGAGGATACGGGCCTCGGCGCGGCCCTGGGCCGGCGCGCCGCGGAATGTACCGCTATAGGTCCCCTCGAATGCCCCGCCGCCTTTGGCCTTCAGGGCGATCTTGTAGTCGGCGGGTCCGCCCGGGACGTAGTTGTCGCCGCTGATGTTCATCGTGACGGTCAGGTCGATGGCCTGGTCCGAGACGGTCCCTTGTTCGACCAGCCCGAGTTGGAGGGCCGTGTTCAGGTCGCCGGCCACGCCGAGCACCTGCTCCCAACGCTCGCCCGAGCGGACGAGAAACAGCAGCAGCATGGCCCCGCCCTTGGGCTGTTCGTTTCCTTTCTGCCACGCCGCATCGTAGAGCTTCAGTTCGATCTGGGTCGGAGCAGGGGCGGCGGAGACGGCTGTCCCGCACGCCAGGAACCCAAGTCCGATCACCGCCGCCCCGGCGATCACAGCAACACGGCGATGTGTTACGATACTTCTCATCATAGTTCTCCCGATGGTTCGTGTTAACTTGCGACACGCTGTTGCCCGCCACTGCGGCGGATGTGCATGGCCCCTCACTTCACCTCAAGCGACTGCCCGTGGATCGCGTGCAGTTTGAACCAGGCTTCGGCCTGCTCGCGGTCGGCGACCCAAAACATCTTCTTACGTTCCTGCGGCGCGACATCGGCCGCCCTGCGAACGAGGGGAATCGGGTTCCTGAGCCCTTCGGCCAGCAACCTCTTCTCCTCGGCCCGCCGCTTCGCCCGCTGGACCGCGTACTCCTTCGATTGTTCGACTTGCTTGTCGGTAGCCTCCTCGAACAGCGGACTGACCGCGCCCCAATTCACGCTACTCAGCCGCAGGACGACGAGCATGGGATAGAGGCCCTTCTGGAGTTCGACGATCTGCCTGTGTTCGACGGGCACGCCGCCCAGCACGACTTGCAGGCGGCCGGCCACCGAAAATGGGGCGACGAGCCTCACCCGCCTGGTTTCCGGCACCTCCAGCACGGTATAGCCCACGACGGTCAGGTCTTGCCCCCATTTTTTGAGCCCGTTCAACGAAATACCACCCTTGTCCGCGCCCGGCTTCCCGGCGATTGCCTTGAAGGTTGCCTCGTGACCGTCGATCGAGAGATTGTCGCCCGGCTTGGGGCGGAGCGCCTCCCAGCCGCCAAGGTTGGTCATCGGATCGTTCTTCATGGCGAACTTCACGTCGGTGCGGACCCAGGCCGACGGGCTGCGGCCGGCGACCAGCGGCGCCACCGGCACGCCCTCCGGCACGCGGTAGTCCCTGGCCGGCGGGATGGCGGCGAAGATGCCCGGGTTCTCAACTTCCTTGCCCACCAGGTATTCGCTCCCCGACGAAAGCAGAGGATAGTGCGGCTGGCGGAAGAGGTCCTCGACGGCAAACGGATCGATGACGTATCCGGTGGAGTCGTCGACCTGCTTCAACTCGATCGGGCCGTCGGTCGGATACTTGTCTTTCGGAACGCGGAGATCGAGGGCCTTGTCGATGAACACGGCCAGATAATCCCACACGCGATTGCGCGACATCCGCTGGGCCGGGTTGTCTTTTCCCGACGTCGATTCCGGGTAATCGCCGTGGCCGATGCCCTGGGCGACGACCTGGTGAGGCAGCCAGTTCTTCTGCGCGCGGTAGTTCAACAGCGACGGCCGCACGTGGACGAACCACGTGCCGCCCCACTCCGATTCGCCGTTGGCGTTGACGTGCAGAATCGTCTCGCCCGCGAGCTTCGCCGAATCGGCTGGCGGCCAGGTGGGCGTCTCGGCATGGTACGAGATGCTGGCGATGGTCCGCTTGGGATGGTTCCACGCCATGACGATGGGGAACTTGCCGCGCGAGGATTTGCCCAGAACGATCCACGGGGCATGGCGGAACTCGGCAATGCCGGTCTTTTCGGCCAGAAAGTCGAGTATGCTTTGCACGTCGGGTTCGTCGCCGTTGCGGAGGTAGAGGATGGCCATCTCGTGTTTCGCCGCGACCGCACGGACGGCCGGGTGCATGGCGACCCCCATCGAGTCCGTGTTGTTGGGGACGATGAACAGGGCGCGGATGTGTTTCGCGCCCGGCGGGACCCAGGCCAGTAGCGGGGCCTTGACCACGCCGTCACGGCCCGGCTGGCCCAGCGGCACCTGGCGGGTCGCAAACCCGTAGGGCCAGTGCGGCAGTTCGGCCATTGCCGTCAGGTCTTTCGACTCTTGCCCCGGCTGGGGCGGCTCGGCAGCCGCCGCCACCGCGGCGGCGGCAAGGAGCAAGGACGCAAAGACTGCGGACCGATGCAACCAGCAGATCATGGAGAATGTCATGGCGATGTGACCCTGGGGTGGTAATTCGGGCAGGTGGGCAGGCAGGCAGGCGACCGGCCGCTGTGGAAGCCGGCGATCAAGCACCCATTATAACCTGCGCACGAAGCAATTGCAATAGTCGCACCTTACTCCAACGTCGGCCGGACGGTCTCGCCGCGGAGTTGGGCCTGGCCGCCTTCCTTCTCGTAGACGCCGTAGAAGATCGAGCAGCAGTCGAGCCACAGCGCGATGCGGTGCCGCTCCTCATCGGTGAGTTTCACGTCGTAGTGGCCCTTCTCCAACAGCGGCAGGAGCTTCGATGCCCGGGCGCCGAAACGGCCAGGCGTGGTCCGATACGCATTGCCGTAGCTGTAGAAGCCGTACTTCGCCGCCAGGCTGTTGTAGGAGGCGTACCAGTGGCGGGCGATGGGCTCGCGGCCCAGGTTGGGCGCCTTGTCGCGGTGCTGGTCGTGACATGCCGCACAGTGCTTGTCCAGCACCGGCTGCACGAGCCGGGGATAGCTGAACGGGTTGGAGCCGTCCACGTCCGGTTGGGGCTGCGAGGGGCCGCGTCGCAGCGCCAGCGGCGTACTGGACAGGACCGCCGGGGCGCGGTGCCCCGGCTCATGGCAGCCCTGGCAAAGCAACTGCTCGCCCGGTTGCACGCAGGCCGCCGACCGCATCGACTGCACGGCCAGCCCCTGCTCGTCGATCGCCTGGAAAAGCACTTCCTTCTGGGCCGGCACGACGAAATGGGCGCTGCCATCCTCTTCGACCGGCACGGTGCCTAGCACGCTGCGGGCCAGCACGACCGAATCGCCGGCGGTCGGCTCGCGAAGGCCGATCTCGTGCGGCGGGCTGCCGGAAGGCACGGTCATGGGCAGGACCTGGAGGATCCTGAGCGACTTGATCTTCGTTCCCTCCGGCCAGGGCTTGTGGCTGTTGTAGACGTTGACGACCGCCATGCCGCCCTCGGCCGGCTTGCCGTCCACGGAAACCACCCGCTCGCTACCCGGCAGACGCTCGATGCGCTCGGCCGCCAGCGCGGGCAGCGGCGACGGCGGGGCGGGCGGCTGCGGCCGCGGCCGCAACGGCATGGGACTCAGGCACGAGACGGCCGGGTCGCGGTAGATCAGCTCTTTGTTGCCGAAACTGTCCACCAGGCAGATGCCGTAGTTGAAGCGGCCGCCGGTGTTGCCTTCCATGCCCTCGCGGCCGCGAGCCAGATTGGCCAGGCCGTCATAGACGCACAGGTAATAGTCCTCGCTGAGCGGCCATGCGGTGCTGTAGACCTGCCGGCCGCCTTGCGACTCGGGGAATCCCACCTCCGGCGTCAGCCGCTTGACCGGCGCCATGGCATCGTCGTCGGCCACGTGCGGGTCGAGGACCACGAGCGACCCGAAGGCCTGACCGTGGTGCGGGGCGGCGGTGGCCACGTACTTGTGCGAGCCGGGGATGGCCAGGATGTGCATTTCCATGTCGGGCCGGAGGTTCCGGGGGGCGAAGTTGCCGTGTACCGCCCGGCTGTCCCGCCCGTCGAGCGTCGTGATCCAAGGCAAATGGGCCGTGCAGCCGTGGCGATCGACGTAGTCCCATCGCGTGTAGATGATCCGGCCGTCGTGCGTGACGCTGGGGTGCCATTCGTTGGTCTCGTGGACGCTCAGCGGCCGGATGTCGGCGCCGTCGGCCGCCATGTCGTAAAGGGTGTAGGTGGGGCACGCCCGGCCGCATCTCAGGTAACCGCCGCGCCGCTCGGTGATGAAGGCGATCCGCCCGTTGGGCAGCCAGCAGGGGTGCAAGTCGTTCCACGTGCCGTCGGTCAACTGTTCCAGGCCGGTGCCGTCGGCGTTCATCTTGAAGATGTGGTACGCGCGGCCTTCATGCCAGTGGCCGCGGCTTGGATCTGTGTGCATGACTTGGCCCGTGGGCCCCCGGCACTCGACGTAGGCGAAGAGGATCGTCCGGCCGTCGTAGGAAAGACTGGGTGAAAGGAAGCTGCCCCCTTCGAGTTTCTCGCCCTTGAGCCGGCCGCGCTCGACCACGCTGCCGGCCGTTACGTTGCGCAGTCGGGGGTTGGGGCCAAACGGGTTGGCCAGCACGTAGAGTCCGCCGCCCGGCACGCCGTTGATGCCGTAGTACTGGTCGCACATGTGGTTGAATCGGGCCGGGTGCCGCTTGCAGAAGAGGATCTGGTCGAAGTCGAGGAGCGGATTGCACAAGGCAATCTTCCGCCGGAGACGGCAAAGGTCGCCGAACAACTCGAAGCGGGCCTCGGCGTCCTCGACCTTGACCGAGTCGGCCCGCGATTGCAACGGTTCCAACTGCCGGGCCAGCGGGGCCAGCGCCGCGGCGGCCGGCCCGCGCCGCAGGTCTGCCAGCAATGCCGCCGTCCGCCGCAGGACCACGTCGGCCGGGTCGCGGTCGCCCGCCAGGATCAGGGCCTCCGGGCGAAACGTCTGCGCGGCCCGGGCGGCGATCGTCCCGCGATTGCGGAGGTCCTCTCCCAGTGCGAAGAACTCGTTCTCGATTTCATGGAGCGGGTCGGCCGGGTCGGCGTGTCGGCGGGGGATGAGGACGGCCGGCGGCGCGGCTCGTTTCGGCGCCCGGCTGCCCGCCGCGGCCGCCTTCCTCTTGGGGGTCGGGTCGTCCTTTCCTGAGGTCGATTCCTGCCTCGACTGGGGCTGCTCCGCAACCGCCGCCATTGGGGCCGCTGCAAGGAGCAAGGATGCGAAGAGCGCGGACTGACTCAACCAGCGGATCATGGGGTCTGAAACCTCAGATTTCGGATGTCAACTGACGGAAAATCTACTTGATTTCCACCTCGTACCACAGGGTCTTGTGCTCCGGCCCGAGCCGCAGCAGGGCCTTGCCGTTGTGCTGGACAGCCGGCCATGGATCACGGCGGACACCCGCGGGATCGAGGGGCCAGCAGCGGACCCGATCGGCGGCGACGGGCAACACGATCTCAACCCCAACGCCTTCGCATAGGACGGGCGGCTGGCCCCACCGATCGCCCAGAGTGACTTTATCCCCGTCGAGGTATTCGAGCTTCGCGCCACGGTTCTGCATCCAGCCCGTGGCGGCCACGAGCATCCGCCCCGGCTGGTCGAAGCCCGCGCCGTCGACGCATACCAGCGAGACCGTGGCCCAGTCGAGCCGAGTCCGGCCCGGGGTGAGAACCACATTGCCCAGGCAAAAGCTCCGCCCCTGGATGAAGCCGGTGAAGAGTTTCGTGCGCGGGCTATCCACGGTGAGATAGCCGCCGCCTTTGCGCGAGGCGTCCCAACGCATCTGGCCGGTGTCGGAAACGAGCGGGGCCCCGGCGTCGGGCGGGGCCGGCGCGGCCTTGTCGGGCGCGCGGGCACGGTCTTCGCCCAACTCCATGGCTATCGCGTGGACCGCCGACCATCGCGCGTCCATGCCCGCCATGGTGGCTTGCACTTCCCAGGGATTGAAGGTCTGGCGCAGCTTGCGGCGCTCCGCCTCGCGCGAGACCGGAGTCAACAGGGTGGTCCGGGCGGCGGTCACGTCGCCGCGAACGAACATCGCCGCGCAGGCCGGCAAGTGGACCAGCTTCGCCGGATCGCCCTTGAAGTCGAAGAAGCCAACGATCCGCGACGACTCGTACTCGGAACTGCCGCTATAGGAGAAAGTGTAAATGCCGTCCCAGCCCTGCAGGGCGCCGAAAGCCGCGGCCATCGGAAAGCCCTCGGCGGCATAGACGTTGGGCGCCGGGTGGTTGTACTCGCTTACCGTGAAAGGCAGCCCGGCCACCCGCTTGGCAGCCAGCCGGCCGAGGATACCGGGCGGGGTGTCGGCCAGCGCGGTGTTGCCCACGGTCCAGTGGCCGGCGTCCCAATCGCGGCCGGGGAATGCCGGATGGTGCCAATAGGCGTGGGCGTCGAGGTAATCGAGTCGGGCCTGAATATGGACGGGGCTCCAGGAGACCTGCGTGCCGGACACCGGCGGGCGGACCCGCAGTTCTTCCTTGAGGAAGCGGTGCATGCCCAGCCAATAGGCCCGCTCGGTGTCCCAGAGGAAATCGGCCCAATCGGCGCGGACCGGCGGAGTTGGGGCGTCCTTGGCGCGGAGCGGCGCGATTGCCGCTTCTTGCCATAATCGCGAGTCGGCGGCCGCATCCTCGCTTCGGTTCCATGCCTCGCGCCAACGCTCGGTGCCGCCGTACTTCTGCCGCAGCCACAGGTTCCAGAGCTTGCGAAACGTGGTGGAATAAGGTTCCGGCAGGCGGTCCAATCGGCCGTAACGCCACTCCTCGAACAGCGCGTTCTCGTTGTTGATCTCGACAAAGGCCACCGCCGGCTCGTCGGCATAGGCTGCGCCGGTATAAGGATTGACGTGCCGCAGCAGGTCGCGGGCGAACTTCTTCTGCAACTCGATCATGCGGGGCTCGAAGTTGTCGAGCCCCTTATCGTACTTCGGCCGCTCGGCCCGGCCCGGAAAACCGTCGGCCTCGTCCAACCAGCGCGAGATGTGCAGGTTCAGGTTCGTATAGACGCCGTGGAGCTTGAGTTGATGGACGAGGTAGTCGAGCCGATCGAGTTGCTTGGGATCGATCGCGAGGTGGCCGGGGCCGTCGCCCCAAATCTCGCGGCGGTCCATGTGGTGCATGCGGACGCAATTGAATCCCAGGCGGGCCAGGCCGGCCGCCAGTCGCTGGGCCTGTTCGTGGCTGGGGAAACAGCCCGCCGCGCAGAGGTTCGTCCCCCAGAAGCGAATTGGTTTCATTTCGCCGGAGGCCGCCCTGATCGCCAGTCGGCCGCCGATCGCCTGCACGAAGCCGTCTTTGCCCGCCGGGCGGGCGATCCATGCGGAGACATCGCCCGCGCCTCCCGCCGCCGGCAACGGCATGGAGAAGGGAAACATCTCGTCCTGGGCAACGGTCTCCGGGCTGCCGGCCGTCAGAACAATCGCCGTGAGGAGAAGCGGATTCATGGTTCACCGAGTTGTTTCAGCGTTAGAGTATCGTCGCAGCGACTACCGTGTAGTCGGCGCCGGTTTTTCGTCCTGCGGGAGGACAACGATGACGGAAAAACCTGTCCTTCCCCAAGCGTTCTCGAATTTCACCAGCATCTGGTTGACGCCCTTGTTGAGGCACACCTTGGCGCTGCCCCGGTCGGGAATCCAGGGATGCGGCGTCTTCCCGCTCGACCAGATGCGCTTTCCATTCAGCCAGACTTTCCCGTAGTCGTCGGCGCCGAAGAACATGTAGACCTCGCGGTCGGCGTCGCTTTGCAGCTCCGTCCAGGCATACCAGACCGCATAGTCCAACGGGTTCCTGGGCACGACGGGCATTTCCTGCGAGTCCAGGGTTTCCCATCGCAACGGCTTGCCTCCCTTGCCCGCATAAATGCAGTCGAGATCCACCACCGCTTCGGGCGGATGCTTCTGATCGACGGTCTCTCGCCGGTCGTTTACGAACGGGCCGATGATCTGCCAGTGGTTCACGAACATGAGCGAAGTCTCCTTGCCGGCAATGCGGAATACCTTTCTACCCGGCCTGGGGGCGACTTGCCCCATGTCGAGGGCCTTCTTTAGGCCCAACTCGTCGGGCAGCACCACGGGTCCAGCGTGTACGCCCCACCTGGTGTCGGCTGCTTCCGGCGGCTCATACGATTTGCCGCCCTCTTCCCAGACCAGTTCGGGCTGCAAGCGGACGATTCCGTCAGCCAGCGTCAGTCGCCGCCGGCAATCGGTCGCTTGAGCCTGAAACTCCGCCAGGAGTTTGCGCAACTCCGTGACCAGCGCATGTAATCCATTGAAATCTTCAACGGCCGCGTCGAGAAGCTTTGCGTCCGCCTTGGGACGCTCGGGCGCAAGAAGCTTGGTCGCTTCACAGGCATCCTGGAACGACACGCGTTGGGTTTTGCTCAATGTGATGGCCTGAATCAGCCTATATGCGGCCACTGTCGCCGCCTCTTGTTTGGCGGCGATCTCGAACAACTCCGCAATGGATCGGTCTGCAAGGTCGGCAGCAGAGAACTTCTGAAGTTCGGGCACCTCAAGCTGAACTCCT
The DNA here is from genome assembly GCA_050014815.1 of Thermoguttaceae bacterium. GTDB lineage: Bacteria > Planctomycetota > Planctomycetia > Pirellulales > Thermoguttaceae > JBEKCP01. Next base: position 18,070 of record JBEKCP010000001.1, read on the forward strand.
GCCATCAGCATCGCCTTGGGGAGTGCCCCGCGCGCCTCCTTGAGAAGTGTGACCAAGCCAAGGGCTGCTTCCTGCTCGCGCAGTACTCCAGCCGCAAGCTCGTTTCGATACAACTTGGTCAATTCCTTGGCCGCCTCGTTAAGCTGCCTCGGCGCGGCGTTTTGGGCGGCGCTGAGAATGGCTTCCTCGGCGGGCATGGAACCGACCGGCCGCGGCCGAATCGCGGTAAACTGCCCGGCGCCGGCGAACGCCACCGGTTGCAGCTCGAGCTTGGCCAGGATTTCGAGACAGCCCGCAAGGAAAAACGTCGGCGTGGGCCGCTCGGTCTTGACCAAAGGCACGGGTTTGGGATGCTGCTGGGCAAACCTGGTCAACTCGCGGCGAAGGTCGGCCGCGCGGACGGCCGCGCCGTTTAGCTGCATCGCGCCGTGGGGGTCGATCTCGATGGTCAACTGTCGCCCCGCCTCCCACATCTGCGCGGGCGTGACCGCCAGATCGACGGTTGCCTTCCGGCCGCGCGGCAACAGCAACTCGACGCGGCCGAGGCCCTCGAACTGGCAGCGATTCAACAGGTTGACCACCGGCCCCGCGGGCGTTTGGTCGCCGGCTTCAATTTGCACCGGGCCGGGGTGCGGCAGTTTGGCAGCCTCACGCAGAGGCGGTCCAAGCTGCGAGGCGCTGGGGAGAAGTGCGTACAGAACACCCGCTGTGTCCACCTGGAATCGCAGATGTTCGACCGGCCGAGGCGATTCGACCCCGGCGATAATCTCGATTGCCAGCAAGCGGGCGGCCAACTCCAGATCGACGCCCTGCAACTCGCCGCGTTGAAAGCGTATCAGCAGGTGGCGGGTCAGGCCGGAAACCGGCCTGCGCAATTTCGACTTCTCTTCCAGGGTTTCCCGGGCCACCTTGGCGTGCTCGCCGCCGGGCAGCAAACCGCGCTCCTCGGTCGGCGACAGCAGAAAGAACTTGCTGTGGCGCCGCCGCAGCGAATCCATCTGCCGATCGACGAAGTCGGGCCGGTCGTACCCTTCGGGCAGCGGATCGCCCTGCAGCTTGCACCCTGAAACGTATTTGCCCAGCGCAGCGGCAAATGCCCGCTTGAGCGCCTCGCTTTCGACCGCCTTTCCCTCAGCGTTCGCTTCCGCGCCGGGGGGCGCCGTGCGAATGTACGGCTGCGTTGTCGGCTCGGCGGCAGCCGCGACCTGAGCCAATAGAAACAAAGAAAACAGCCTGCGAAGCGTCGTCAGCATGGCGTTTCTCCGATGGATTGAAGTGTGTCCATGACAACTGACGGTGACAAACCGGTTTGATCGTCGATACCGACAACCGATGGTTCCGCGTTCACTTCTTGGCGTTCCTCCAGTTCATGCAGTATCGCCCGTCGCCCTCTTTCGTGGTGAAGTCGGTTGGCCGGGTATCGGCCCCCGAGTCGTTGGCGCAGTACCGGAACCTCTTGCCGTCGAACCGGAAGATCGCATAGCCTGTCCTACCCAGATTTCCCCCCTCGGTGACGGTGAAGTCGAAGTGCTTTGGGTCCTTGCCGGCATCCACTGTGAACGTACCCGCCTGCAGGACTTCGTCGCCGGACTTGAACACCCAGTGGTTCCCGGTGAACGTCATCGTGACTGTGTCGTCTGCGTATTCCACGCCCTGCCCGGCTTTCTCCCTCGAAGTCAAGCCCCACACTCCTTGGAACTTCTCCAACGCGGACGCGGTTGCCGCGGGGACCGGCCGCTTGAAGGCGACCATCCCCTTGCCCAGTTGCCCGACGTACTCCCACCCTTCGGCGGCCAGTTCGTTAAGCTTGTTGGTGTTCGCGGCCTCGTCGTGACCGAACGAAACGGCCCTGTAGTCTGCCTTCGCCCGCGCGGGGGTGTCGCCCAGCGTGGCCGAGGTAAACAAGGAGATACTCAGGCCGGCCAGGAACAGACCGGCGAACAACGGCTTCTGATTCAGTCGCATAAAGAACCCTCCTTTGAGAAAACCCCTTTTCGATTGTGCCGGTGGCGATATCGGAATGCGTACCAAGTTCGCAACGAGGCCGTCTCTGTTGGCTATCGCCACGGCAGGTGCCGCGTTATCTTGGTTGGACTTACTCCGCCTGCTCCTGCAACTCAACGATCAGGCACGTCCCTGGGTCGCCGGGCTGTTTGGCGGCAATCAGGAAGCCGCCTCCCACCGCGCTCATACTGAAGCCGCCGCGGTGCCTCGGGCGTAGCCGAGCGGCCGCCTCGAGCGTCTTGGTGTCGATGATCGCCAAGGTGTTTCCCACCGGCGAACCGACGACCGCGTATCGGCCGTCGCTGCTGAAACTCAGCCCGATGCAGTTGCCCCAGCCCGGCCGGCCGTCGCGGTCTTCGCGCTCCTCGGTATCCAGCGGCTTGCCGCTTGCGTCGAGGATGTTCAGCCCGCCGCGGCGTCCCCGCTCAATGCGGTAGATGTGGCGACCGTCCGGCCCCGCGAACACCCGGGTGTACCAACCCAGATGGCCCTCTCGCCCGAGCGCGGGCCGGAAGCTCGGCGCGGCCGACAACACGAAGAGCTCCGGCACGCCCAGCATCCGCACGGTCCAGGTGCGGGTCGGATCGTCCGGGCGCGGCGGGATCCGCACCTCGAACGGCGGGCCGACCGGCCGCACGGTCCATGTCTTGGTCGAAAGCAGCATGGGGACTTCGCGGTTTGGGCCGCTACGCAGGTCGACGAGCAGATTGCCGGCTTTATCTCCCTCGGCGACGTATCCGTACAGCCGGTCAACATTGTTGGCGTCCGCTTGGATTTCAAGTTTCTCGGGATCGGCGAGCGGAAGCAGGATCCGCCATTGCCGGTTGGTCCTTGGTTCGGGCGGACCGACCATCAGGCACAGCGTTTTGCCATCCCCGATCAACGCGCCACGCCACTGGTGGCGGCCCCCCTCCGAGCGGAACGTCCGCTCGATCACCTTCCGCTCCCCGAGGTCGAACCAGGCATAGGACGGCCCGTAGCCGTCGGCAGGAAAGGCGTACCGGCCGTCGGGCGAGAAAACGACGTGTTGCGCGAAGAGCGTCTCGCTCTCGACCACCCGTTGGCCGCTCCGCAGATCGAGGATTGCCGTTCCGCCGCGGCCCGGCTTCGACTGGCGGTCCGGCACGGCGGCCCATTTCCGGTCGTCGGACACGGTCAACACGCCTTCCGGGCAGGCGAAACTCTCGTCGAGAGCGGGCTTGAGCGGATCGATGATCCAAGCTCGACGTTGCGACTTGCTCCAGAGACACCATCTCTTGAAATCCGCGGTCCGACCGATGCCATCGATCCGCAGGATCGCGAGCTTGTAGTCGAGGCCGCCCAGCCGGAAGGTCGCGCCATCCTCGATGGTCGGGGGCGGCTCGGCCGCAACCGCGCGGCCTTCGGTTTGACTTCCCAACAGGACGCAGCACAGACTTGTTGCGACCAGTCCCGTTCCCCGCTTGCCGAACACCACGCTTCGCCACGTCATGACAAGTCCTCCCCGCGAGATTGAGACACGGTTCATTTAGCGCCGGAAGTTACCGCTCCGGCGGGCGCTCCGCATGTGGATCGTTACCCTCGGGCGGCACCGGCGGCTTTTCGGCCCACACCGCTTCGAGCGGCGCAAAGTCCTTCCCGGCGCGCTGCCGGGCCCGGGCGAACAGCCGCGAAATCGTCGCGTCGGCAGACGCATGGAAGTGACGATCGTGGCCCGGTTTGCGATACTGGAACTGAATCTCGCAAGCCCCTTGGAGGGACGGGGCCAGCGCCGAGAGGCCGCGATAGGCTTCGGCGAAGCCGAACGTGCCGACCGGCAGCTTCGCGGTCCGATCGTCGCGCGCGACGTGACCCTGGGTGATCCGGGCACTGCCATCCGGCATGATGCTCAGGACCCATTGGTTCGGCGCATGCACGCTGATTGAGCCCAGATCTTCGGGCGGGGCGGGCGTGGGCGGAGCTGGGGCTGGCTCGCTCGACCCCTTCAGCGCCGCGATCGCCGTTTCGCAGGCGTGGCGCAGCCCGGGATGGACCATCTGTGGATGCTTTGCGCGATCCGCGTCGCGCAACCGCTCGAGCAAAGGCACATCATCGGCTGACCCCACCTTGCCCAAGATCTGGACCGCATAGACCCGCAGCGTCGCCTCCGGGGGCGCAACACCCGACGTGTTCCCCTTTGGATCGATGGCCCGCGGCTCCTCTCGCTCCAGCAACTTCCGCAGCTTTTCGGCGGCTAGACGGCGACCATCGCCGGAAAGCCGCGCCGACTTCGCGTAACGGTCGAGTTGAAAGAGGGCCTCGTGCGCGGCCCCGTAGTTGAGCGGGTCGTCGGATAGCAAGAACTTGTCGAACGACTCCACCCATGTTGCCTTGGAACCCGTCGCGCCGCCCGGCCCGAGGTTGCTGCCCGGCCCATCTGCTTTCGGCAACTCGATCGCCCTCCCAGACTGAGGGGACTCCGCAAACGTGTCCTCTCGGGTCTGCGGGCCGGCCGCGCCGATGATCGAAGCCAGCGCGGCCACCGCGCACAGCCCGACCGCAAGAATAGCCCGTCGATGCCGCAACATTTTCATGCCCTCCTTCACGTGGGTTTGGGGCGCAACCCAAGGCCAAGCCGTCCATGATTATACAAGGAAGAAGGTCACTGGCGTGTAACAAGGATGTAACACGCTATCGAGGTCGCAGATCCCTGCTTGATTTCTATCGCTTCTGCCCGTTCGTTGGGTTTCCACCGGACAATTCGACGTAAGTCGCCGGCCCGAAGTTCCGTCCCGCCGGTTCCATCGCGTGCAGTCGGGGGCGAGTGGCTGTCCTCAACCGGGCAGCGCCCCGGCCAACACCAGGTGATGGTGGTGTGCCGCGTCGTCTGCCTTGGCGGTCTGCGGGCCGCCAGCCGCCAAAACAATCGCCGTGAGGAGAAGCGGATTCATGGTTCACCGAGTTGTTTCAGCGTTTCTTCCCTTCCAACGCCTCGGCAAGGGTCTTCTTCTTGGTCACTTGCAGCAGGGTAGACTCCGTGTAGGCGCGGGCGTAGACGGTCACCTGGATCGGCTTGTCGGCCGCCTTCTTCAGCCCGAGGTCCTTGCCCTGGACCGTGAAGTCAGCCATCAGGTGAATGCTGGTGCCGAGGAAGGCGTTGGAGTGCAGTCCGCGGAGGTCGCCGCCGCCCGGCAGGTTGTAGCGGACCCGTCCCCGGCCCTTCACGCTGACCGCGCGGCCGTCCACGTCGAGTCGTCCCTCGACGGGCAACATCTGATAAGGGCCGGCCTTCGGATCCTTTTCGCCACACGGCTCCCACGGGCCGACCTTTATGACGGTGAAGCGCGCCGTCGGCGTCTTCTCCTTCTGCATCAACTCGCCCAGCACCTTGTACTCTCCGCCGTCGGGCTGGCAGAGCCGCGTGCAGGTGAGATCGAGGTCCGACTGCGGGGATTGGGGATCGAAGACCATCTTGCCGCGGACCTGGCCCCACTTGCCTTCATAAAAGTAGTTGGGCCAAAGCCCGCCCGAAGGGTCGCGAAACTCGATCCGCCCCGCCACGTAAACCATGCCGGCGAAGTGAAAGACCGTGCCGGGCGGCACCGGCGTGGCGACGGCCGGCTCAGCCGCCGCAAGCTGCTGAACGAGAACGCTTAGCACGAGCGAGCAAGAGGCAATCACGCATTTCATAGAAGGGTGCTCCTTGGTACGAATATCATGGCTTGTTGACTTCCGGGCTCTGCGAAGACAGGTCGAGGATCATCAGGTATCCGTCCAGGCGCCCGCCGGCGAAGCCTTTCTGAACGGGCTCCGACTCGGGCGGAGTGGCAGTCGAGCCCCACACGTCGGCCTTCTCCGCCGCCCCCGAGAAGAACAGCGCCACGGGCCGGCCGTGGAGCTTGCCCGAAGCCATGCCCCAACCAAGCCGGTTCTCCGAATCGCCCACCAACACGTCGGCGCCGGCGGAGTTCATGGCGGAGGAGAACCGCAACTTCGTGAAGTCCCGGTCGCAGACCATCACGTATTGGCCCGCCGGGTCCGCCGTGGCAATGTTGTTACTGGTCTGCGTGAATCCCCAGTAGATGTCGCCGATGAGCAACATGGAGCCGTCGACGGCCTGCTGCACGTCGGTAAAGGCCACGGATGCCTGGCTGGTCCGCGCGGACACCGACCAGTCTTTTGCCGAGACGCGAAACAGGTATCCCACCGCGCCGGCGCCGCTGCTGCTGGGGTTCCCGAACCCCTTCTTGGCAATCGGTTTCAAGCAGTCCAGCGGTTCGTGGTTCAGGATCGTGTTGCCGCCGTGCGCCCAGCCAGCCACCAACAGGTCGCCCTGCGGGTCGATGCGAACGCGGTTGATCCCCGAATCGGCGACGTTCCCCGTGGCCGCGCCGACGAAGGGACCGTCGAAGTGCCACAGCGTCAGCCGCCAGCCGTCCGGCCGGCTGGCGAAGATATAGGGGCAGCGGTACGGCTCCTGGGCCGTGTTCCACTGGTGCTCGCCGCCGCGGAAGACGGCGCCGTTGCGAGGATCGACCCCGCTGCGTCCGTCCAGTTTGGGGCCCAACTCGATGCGGCCTTGCTGTTTGCCGTCGGCATCGAGGATGCGCAGGTCCGAGGCGATCCAGGCAATGCGACCGTCCGCAAGCAGCGACACCTCGGGCGGCCGGATGCCCGCGCCCTCGACCGTCCGCGCCCAGAGCAGGCGCGAGGCGTCGGGCGAGAGCTTCAGCAAGTACGTTGCCTCGAAGCGATCGGGGTGGTCGGACGGCGGCCAAGGCTTCGCCGCCGGCGTGGCGGGGGCGGCCGGCGCGGGTGGAGGCGGCAGGGCTTCCGCCGCGAGGCCCGCAAAGCCCTCGCGGCGCGGGCCGGTCACATAGATATTCCCCGCGGCGTCCAAGGCGACGCCCGTCACGCCGCCCGCCGCCCACGGCAGCCGCGTCGCCGAGCGGATCGACTTCAGGCCGCCGTCCAAGCGGAGGACGAACGGCGTGCCTTGCGCGTGGCTCCACCGCCATTGCTTCTGACGAGGGTCGCCCTTGTACGGCTCCGGCTCGCCGGGCGCCGGACCGTCTTTGCCGAGCACCAGGGTCTTCACCCCGGCGAAGTCCAGGCTGGGGCCAAGGCTCGTGCCCACCGTCACGATGGTATCGTCGGGCTGGATGCCGCCGCCGACCAGCCACTCGGTGCCCTTGGTGCCCAGACAACCGGCGGAGAGCACCCTCGCGGGATTGGGGCTTTTCAGGAAGGCGGCCGCGCCGGCGGCCTTGTATTGTTGCCGCCTGTGCTCGGCCCAGATCTTCTTGCCGCCATGCTCTTCCCACCACTGGGCCAACTGCTTGGGCGCCTCGGGCGACGGCTTGACGCCGCTGGGCACGACGCCGTTGAGCAATTCCAGCAGCCGGGCGTAATGGGCGCGCATCTGGGCCGCGTCGGCCTCGCCCAGTTCCACCTGCCGCGGACGGCCGCGGGGCCCGCCCTTGAGCGTCAACTTCACCTTTCCGCCCGGCGGCGGCTGCGGATAGTCCAACTCATCCAGCAGGCCATAGAGGAACTCGGCCAGGTTGGAGCGGTAGGCGGGATTGTTCTTGCGGGCCGCGACCAGCTTTTCCGCGCCGGCATAGCAGCGGTCGAAGTCGTTGCGGACCTGGGCCACCCAGAAGTCCATGGGCCTTGTCTTCGATCCGGCCAGCTCGATCCAGCGATCGACGGCGGCGGTGTAGACCTGCGGATCGGGGTCTTGGGCATAGACATACTCCAGCAATCCCCGCCACTTCCGCAGCGTGGCGGCGTCGATCGCACGCAACAAGGCGGCGCGAGCGGCGGCGTCCTGCCCTTCCGACGCCTTCTTCCAGGCGGCGGCCGGGTCGCCCGGCTCCTTGAATATCTCAAGCTGCGACGGCGCGGGGCGGTCGGCCGCCGCGCAGACGACTGCCGCGGCAAGCAGCCCCAGCAGCGATCCCACGGCCAATGGATGCAGATTACGAAACATGGTTTTGGGTCTCCCTGGACAATTCATCATGGTTGACGACGATTTTACAGAGGATAGCTCGCCCGTCAAGTAGCGTACCTTTGCTGCCGCAAAAATTGGAGGAGCAAGCCGCTGACTCTTTCCGGCTGCTCTTGTTGCACCCAGTGCCCGGCCCCGTCCACCAAATGGCAGCCCCGCATCGTGGTACATGCACTCCGCTGCATTTTCTCGATGTCACCGGGTTTCTGGTAGATCCCCCAATCGCTCCTTCCCGCGATGAAGCACGATGGCACGTCGATCGTGCGTCCGCCGTAGGTTTGCATTTCGGCGGTGAACTTGCCGCTGGTCATGCACCGATACCATTGCAGGCCGCCCTGGAACCCGGTCCGGCCGAACTCGTCGCCGTACACGCGCAGTTCTTCGTCGGGAAGCCACTTGCACGCGGCGATCTCGGCCGCGGTCGGCATCTGGGCCGCCACGGTCTCGGCCATCCCCTTGTCGCGGTCCATGACGTAGTAGGTGGGGAGTTTCGCCAACTCGGCGGCGCTCCACGACTTCAGCGGAAAGGGCCGGTTCTGCTTCCAGTCGGCGCTCTTGTAGTGGAAATACGCGCGGAGGAAGGCGTGGACGCCCTGCGGGCACTTCCACATGTTATCGTTGGCTTCGCGCGTCGAGTAGTACCACTGGTAATGTTTCCGCGGCCGATCGAGCGCCGCCAATTCGCTGGGGATGTTGATGGGCGCGGGGTCCTGCGGCGCCTCGTTGGCAGTATTGAACGGCAGCGGCGGCGGGCCGGCGAACGGGGCGCTCATCAGCACCAGGCCGCGGAACACGTCCGGCCGCACCAGCGCGCACCAGGCCGCGACGAACGAGCCGAAGTCATGCCCCACCACCGCCGCCAGGGAACGGCAGCCGAGCGCCGAGACCAGTCCCAGCGAATCCCTGACCAGGTTGAGCATGCGGAACGAACCGAGGTCGCCGTCATAGTCGCCATCCCAGCCCGTGGTGCGACCGTAACCCCGCTGGTCGGGAGCGACTACGTGGAACCCGGCCGCGGCGAGCGGCAGCAGCACCTTTCGCCAACTGTACGCAAGCTCCGGAAAGCCATGCAACAGCAGGACGCAAGGCCGGTCCTTGGCCTCGAAACCGGCCTCGAGCACGTGCATCGTCAGACCGTTGATGTCGCCGACAAAACGGGAGCGGATGCCGGGCGGAAGAGCCGCCTTCGGGTAAGGGAGCATCTCGCTGGTCTTACCGCCCGTCGGCTCTTCGGAATGGCTCGGCGTTCGACCGCCAGGCGCGGGTTCAGCGGGCGCATCCGCCGAACGCGCCCGCGTCGCCGTCGCAGCGGCCCCCGCGGCGGCGACAAGACCGCCGATGAACTCGCGGCGCGTGAGAGTTCCGCGTTGGAATGGCACAAACATATCGCCCACCGACTTATTCATAGCCCCTCCTCTTCAGGAGTGGGGGAAAGGGGACAGGCACCGTCGCCGCAATGCGTTTGCCCACCGCCACATCGAGCGTGGCGACGGAGCCAGTCCCCTTTCCAATCTTGCGCAGTAGTGCTAGTTCGTCGTACGAGTTCTCTCCTCGATTACCGCCGCGGCGTGGCGCGCGAAGTGCCCGCGCACGTCCTGGGCGAACTGCCGCAGCGTCTTCTCGCCGAGGCCGCCGTGGTCGCCGCAACGGTACAGCGCACGGGCGAGCATCAACTCGCGCAGCGCGGCGCTGCGGGCGGCGTCGCCATCGGTCCGGCTGGTCTCCGGCCGCTCACCCGGCGGGGGAAGCAAAATCGCATGGCCGCCGATGCCTTCCTTCGCCAGCACCGCAGCGAGCGCGGGCGCGGCTGCCTTGTCGCCCAACGCCTCCAGGGCCAGCGCGACCGCGCGATGGTGCGAAAGCTGCTGGCCGGCGTCGAGTTCCGCGGCCTTGTCCAACAGCGGCCGCAGCGCACCAGGGTGCCGCGTGCGGCCCAAGGCGATGATCTTGCTGTCCAACGGGCTGATGCTCGCGCCGAACTGGCCCATGCCTTTGAAGTTCCACCCCCGGTCCCACGTGGCGCCGGCAACGGCCTTTGCCAGCACCTCCGCGCCGCTGGCATCGCCCAACATCCCCAGGACATGGGCGTAAATCAGCTTCGCCTCGCCATCGGCCGACTTCAGGGCATTGCGCAACAGCGGGATCGACTGATCCAGGTGCGCCAACACGATCTCCAACTCGTTGTAGTTGTTCGCCAGTTGCGCGACCGCCGAGGCGACCGCTGCCGCCGGAAGCGGGAAGGAATCCTTCTGGCCGAGCACTTCGGCCGGCAGAAGCCCCTTCTCCACAAGATGCCGCTGCAAGGCGCGGACATCGACCCGCCGCAACGTCGTGCCTTCCTTGGCTGCCGTCGCCGCCGCGACGCCGATCGCGTAGCCCTGGTTCTGGACGTCGGCCTGCATGCGGATCACCGGCAAGGCGTCGCGCTGGGCGCTCACGGCCAGCCCCGTCACCGCGATCCCTTCCAACCCCTTGGGCAAGAGGCAGCGCAGCGGCACCTGGGCCAAGAGCGCCTCCTTGTGCGGCGCCCTCAGGAGGAACAATGGGTGGACCGTGTAACCGTGGGTGTCGAAGTTGCTCTTGGCGATCGTGATCGTATCGGGGAACGTCCGCCGCGCGACGATGTCCATGGGCGAGATCTCGATGTCGCCGACGATGCGGCGGCGTTCGCGGCTGTCGATGAGTTGGGAAACGTCGAAGGCCGACGGATACTTGGCGCGAGCGTAGAGGAAGTGCTGCCACAGGTCCACGGCGTCGGTCTCGTCGACGAAAAGGTAGTCGGTGTTCGTGTAGCTGGCGCCCAGGTTCCGCGGCGGCAGGCCGGTTCCCTGCACGGCGATTTCCTGCGCGCCGCTGGTGACGCACTCCGCGCCGGCCGCAGCGGCGATGTCGGCGCCCCCGGTGGCGTCGATGACGACCTTCGCCAGCACGGCACCGCGTCCGAAGGGCGTGGCGACCACGGCGCCGCGCAACTTGCCGCCTTCGACCAGTGCGCCGCAGCCCAGGCACCCGAACCAAATCTCGGTGCCCGCGCGACGGTTCTCGACGCGCCACCACTCGGCCTTGGCGTTGACGTGGACCAGCGCCCCCATGCCCCGCACGCCGGCGTCGTGTTCGGCGGTGAAGCCGACGCGGTTGCCGAACCAGTACTTGCCGATCAACCCGTACGTACCGACGCCGCCGAGCATCGGCAGGTATTCGACGAGCAGGGTCTTGGCGCCTTGGCGGCCCGCGCCGATCCCGGCCGGGGCGCCGCCGGTGCCGCCGCCGATGACCACCACGTCGTACTCGCCCAATACCGGTAGTGCCCTGGCCTCGGCCGGCACGCGCGCGGCTGGTCTGAGCGCCGGGCGAAGTCCCGCGAGCGACTCGCGCACCTCGACCGCCGACCTTGCCGCGCCGGCGGCGCCGGCCAGGCGCACGCCGCCGGGGGCGGGCAGTTTCTTCGCCTCGTCGGCGGCCTGGAGGCCGACGCGCTGGCCGAGCGCGATCGCGTTGGCCGCGCGGACCAGTTTGGCCGCCGCCGCGCGGGAAACGTCGGCACAACCGCCGGCGATCCACACGCGCGGCACGCCTGCGGGCCGCAGTGCCCCGAGGTCAACCGCCGCCGCGCCGGCGAAATCGCCCGGCTGCGAGACCGCGCCCTGAATGGCGTCGGGCGGAACCTGGAAGAGCGAGTCCGAGGCCTCGCCCAGGCGGGCATTCCACGTCTTGTCGCGCGCCGCCTGCTCGGCCTCGGCAAACGACCGCCACGAACCGTCGCGCATCGGCAGTTCCATGGCGCACTCATAGTAATCGAAAGCGACCGCCGCTGCCTTCGCCGGTTTCTCGCGCGGGTTCGCCTTCGCACGGGCCGGCCCCTTGAGTTTGCGGACCTTGACCCCGTCGGCGTCGATCGGCTGCGCGCTGATGACCACGCGGGTGAATGTCTGCGGGCCGGACGGATAGGGCGAGAACTTCGCGCCGGCCATCCGCGCGACAACGGCACGCTCGGTGGCATCGACGATCACCTTCGCCCGCACCGCCTGGCGGCCGGAGCGATTCGCCATCACGATGCCCGCCGGGTTGCCGTCGGCATCGCGGAGCACGTCGGTGGGCAGGCAGCCGGTGAGGAACGTCACCTTGGCCTGCAGGAGCGCGGCATCCAGAGCGGTCTTGATCGCCAGCGGCGTCGCCGGGCTGCCGCCGTCGAAAAGCCGCTTCGCCAAGGGCGAGTCGGGCGTTTCCCCCTCGTCGAGCCACAACCGCATCGTGCCGGCGAGGTCTTCGCCCACGTAGGGGCGCGGCGCGGCCAGGAAGACCGTCGCCCCCCGGCTGGCCGCCGCACAGGCGGCGGCCACGCCGCCGCTGGTGCCGCCCACGACCACCACGTCAACGTCGTAGGCCAGAGGCAGTTCGCGGGCCGATTCGAGAAGAGAGGCACAAGGGATTGGGGAATTGGGATTCGGCGACGGCATGGGGCGGTCGGCCGCCGCGCCGACGGCTGCCGCGGCAAGCAGCCCCAGCAGCGATCCCACGGCCAATGCACGCAGATTACGAAACATGGTTCTGAGTCTCCCTGAACATAAGTGCTGGGGCGGGATCGTGTTCCAGGCGAACGGCAGCGGCATGTTGAGACCGTGAGATCAGCGGACCAGTATTCCGCAGCTACACGTACTCCCAATTCTTCAGCCACTGGTAATTCCCGGGCAGGTTGGCCCAGGCGTGGTCCATGGCGCGGTCCAGCTCGGCCCTCTCTTCCTTGTCCAACTCGCGGCGCTCCTTTACAGCCAGGGCGATGTTATCGACCTGCTCCACGGTAATCATGCCCGGTATCGGCGCGGTGATCGCCGGGTTGCAGAGGATGTAGCGGATGGCCAGCCGGGCGATCCGGTTGTCCTCTTCCCGATGCGGACTGTCGGGGGAGCTGTCGCCCTTGAACGCCGATCCGCTGGCGAACGGCTTGATGCCGAAGAAACCGCAGTTGCACTTGCGCACGCTGTCGAAGAAGCTGTCCTTTGCCAGGACCTTGCTCTTGGCGGTGTAAGGGGTGACGACCGCGTCGATCTGGTCGGGGAACTTCTCGATCATGTAGCTCAGCCAGACCCGGTCGTGCGACGAGACGCCGGTCTTCCGCGCCTTGCCCGATTTCTTCGCCTTGTCCAGCGCGGCGGCGATCCCTTCGGATTCGGCCGGGGTGTGGGTCATAATGTACTGGCCGTCCGGTCCCCGCTTGCCGTCGACGCAGCAGGTGATGCGCCACAGGTCAACGTATTCCTCCTGGCACTGCTTCATGCCTTCTTCGAGGGTCGGCAGGAGGGCCTCGGGGGTGCGGCGGTCGGCGCGGCGGGCCTCGTTTTCGTACCAGGACCAGCCCAGGTGCATCTTATCGCGGCGCCCCTTCAACGCCTTGCTGTAGGCCTGGATCTCGCCGTGCGTGCAGGCGTCGATGTAGTTGATGCCCCGCTCCATGCAACGGGTGACAACCTCGTAACGGTTCTTCTGGAAATCGGGCCGCGCGACGTTGCCGCCGTAGTCGCCGATGCCTTGCCCGCCGATGATCTTCACGATCCGTTTCCAGTGCCCGCCCAGGCACACCGCCGAGACCATCCAGCCGGTCTTGCCGCAGAGGCGGTACTCCATGTCCGGGTTGTAGTTGATGATCTTGTTCGTGTCGGCGGCCTGGGCGTTGCCGACCTGAACGAAGGACAGGCCGGCGGCCAGGGCGGCCGCGCCCGCGGCCGTATCTCGCACAAACTCGCGACGGGTAACTCGCTGCTGGGTCATTCTATTCCTCCTGGTTCGCGTGGGGTGAATGCGTGTCCGGTTGCGGCTCCCGCATCAGACGGGCACGGCCTTATCATAGCACTTTTTCAGGTAATTGGCTGCCGTGGCCAGACCGGCTGCCATCTTTTCCGGCTCCGGGTGCCCGTGCATAAAGGGATTGACGTACCCGGCGTAGCCGGCCTTCGCCAGCGCGGCGATCCACGGCGTGAAGTCGGCCGGACCGTGGCCGGGAAGCTGGTTCATGGCCGGGGCGTGTTGCCAGGCGTAGAAGAACAAGAGTTGCTTTCCCGCGACGGCAATGGCCTCCTCCACCGGCGCTCCAGCGGCTTGCAGGTGGTGCGGCGCCAGCGCAATCCCGACGCGAGGGTTCGTGTTGGCGTCCACGAAGGCCTTGAACGAGTCCAGGGAGTTCAGCAGGGCGCCGCCGTGGTTCTCGATCGCCAAATAGGAGTTGTGCTTCTCCGCCAGTTCGGCATCGCCCTTGAGGCCCTGCAGGAATGCCTTCATCTTCGCCGCGAGTTCCTCGGGCTTGCACCCACCGGCGCTGCCGCGGACAGCCACGCCGCCGCCTGCTTTGCCCAGCAACTCGGCGTACCGGCCATACCCGCTCGCGTAGAGGCTAAAGGCGTAGAGTTTGAGCTTGAGCCGGTCGAGCATTGCCTTGAGCCCGTCGCCACCCAACTTATCGGCTTCGGACAGGTGCTTGTTTCCGCCGAACTGGTCCCAGATATCGACGGCCTCGAATCCCAGGGCCGCGATCCGTTGGCAAGCCTTTTCGAGGGGCAAGGAGCTGAACTGGATGGTCGAGGTGGAAAGCCGCATCGGCCAGCGTCGAGCGGCGCCGCTGGCCTTGGCTGCGCTGAATAGCGTGGCCCCCAGTAACGAACCCGCCAGGGTATCCCGCACAAACTCGCGTCGCGTTACATGTCGTCTAGTCATTTGCTCTCCTTATCGGGTGGTTCGGACGACTCCGAAAATAGTCCTCAGAGACTCCAGCCTTTCCGGTACTCCCGCTTCACGTACTGATTCAGTTCGGGGATGTTCGTGCATTTCATGGCGACGCCGTCCCATTGGACCTTCCGGCCGACGCCTGCCCACATCGCCAGGTTGCCGACCAACAGCGACTCGATGTACGGACCGGAAGCGTCGGGGAAGTTGGACGACGGCGGGACCCCGCCTTCCTTCACCGCCCGTAGGAAATCGGCGTGGATGCCGCGGGTCCGTGGGTACTTCTTCGGGGGCGCGGGGAACTCCTTGTGCTTCTCCTCGGGAACGATCCGCGTCCCACCCACGTAGACGTCGCAGAACATATAGCCCTTCTCGCCCACGAAGATCGTGCCGCCGCCGGTGAGGTTCCGGCCGTACTTCGCCGTCAATTCGTCGGCCAAGCGCGGGTAGTTGGGGCCTTTCGGGTACGGCCTGCCGTCTTTGTCCTTGGCGTTGGGATTGCTGTGCCTGCCGTCGTACCAGTAGGCCCGCAGCGTCGGCAAGCCGGGCCGCGGGAACTCGTAAAGGAGCGTGTTGAGCGTGGGCCAGACGCCGGGCGTGGCGCCCTCCTGCTCCACGGCCTCGACGCTGCTGGGGTACTTCAGTTGCAGGCCCCAGTGGACGGCATCGAACGTGTGCGCGCCGACGCAGGCCAGAAGTCCCGTGCCGTAGTCCTGCCACTGGTACCAGCCAGGGGCCGGATGCAGGCCGTCGCGGTACTCGGTGTACGCTCCGGGGCCGATCCACTCGTCCCAGTGCAGGCCCGCTGGGACCGGACGGTCCGCCATACGGGTCCGGCCGCCGTAGTACTGGTCCTGCCACGAGTGGGTTTCCAGGACGGTGCCGATGGCCCCGGCCTCCAGGTACTCGCGGAGCGCGCGGATGCCCTCGCCCGCGTGGCCCTGGTTGCCCATCTGCGTCATGACGTTGTACTTGCGGGCGGCCTCGCCCAGGGCACGTGCCTCGTAGATGTCGTGCGTCAGGGGTTTTTCGCAATAGACGTGCTTGCCCAGCTTGATGGCCATCATCGAGGCGCACGCATGTTGATTGTCCGGCACGGCGACGAACACCGCGTCGAGTTGCTTGTGTACCTCGTCGAACATCTTGCGATAATCGTAGTAGGTCTTGATCTTCGACACGTCTACGGCCGGGTTCTTGGCAAGCCCCTTGAGCGCGCCGGCCATGCGGTTGTCGTCCACGTCGACCAGGGCGACGAGGTGCTCGCTTGCGGCCACCGGGATGTGGGCACTTCCCCGGCCTCCGGAACCGATGACGGCCATACCGAGCTTGGAAGTGGGCGCCCGCTCGGCCAAGAGCGCCGGAGCGCCAAACGCACTCGCCCCGGCCGCCGCGGCCGCACCCGTCGCGGACTTCTTGAGCATCTGCCGCCGACTAAAACGTCTGTTCATGACAGTTCTCCATAGGTAGCCGTTCAACCCCTGGCACACGCCGAGGAATCAAGTCGGGTACGACTGCAATTCGTAACCGTTCACGGCGTTCTTGACCTTGTCACCCCTGCCGGAACGCCACGGCGGCAGGGCAACGGAATGTTTTCCACTATGGTCGGCTAAGACACCCGCGGCAACTGACCGCGGCATTGTTCTCCCGGGCCCGTTTTTCCGGGGCTTGTGATCTTGTTTGGCGGATTGCCCCTGAATATCTTCCCAGGGCTTCGGCTTGTCAAGCGTCTCCCAAGTCGCATGATCTCTTCTTCGCATGGATTGGTTCACGACGCTTTCGATTTCGAGACCACCTTCGCTTCCCGCAGGGCGCGGTTGGCCAGGTGGGCCATGTCGGCGACCTTGGCCGCCTCCTCGACGGGCGCGGCCGGCGCCTGGCGCGTCTTCATGCAGTCGATCCAGTTCTGCAAGTGCCGGAGTTGGGCGTTGATCTCGCGGTAGTCGCTCGATCCGCGGGTGCCCGTGCCCACCACCAGCTCGCTCGCCGGGACCTTCGATCGGCGTTCGGGATAGATCTCGTACCGCCCGCGGTCAAGGTACATCGTCGCCTCGGTGCCCATCAGCTCCATGCTGCCGTCGAAACGGCTATTGACCACGGTGGCCTCGAAAGTGGCCTGCACCTGGCTTTCCGGGAAACGCAGCGCAGCCTGGACCGTGTCGGGGGTCTCCCACTTGCCCGCGTACATGAAGTGGTCGCCGATCGCCACGACCGTTTGCGGCATCGGCAGATCGAGAAACCAGCAGGCGACGTCCAGCCAGTGGACCATCAGGTCGGTGAACAGCCCGCCGGCGTAGTCCCAGAACCAGCGCCAGGAGCGGAAGCGGAAGGCGTCGAACGGCCGATCGGGCGCGCTGCCCAGGAAGGCCTTCCAGTCGACCGTTTGCGGATCGACCACCGGCTGCGGCAAGGCCAGTTTGGCGTAATTGCGGTTCCAAACCATGCGGACCTTGTGGACCCGGCCGATATGACCGGCGCGAACCAGCTCGCGGGCCTTGACGATGTGCTCGATGCTGCGCTGCTGCGTGCCGACCTGGACGACGCGTTTCGACTGGCGCACGGCGTCGATCACCCGCGGTCCTTCCTCGATGTGGTGCGTCAGGGGTTTCTCGACGTACACGTCCTTCCCGGCCTGGCAGGCGGCGATGGTCATTGCCGCATGCCAGTGGTCGGGCGTGGCGATCATCACCGCGTCGACGTCCTTGCGATCGAGGACTTCCTGCCAGCGCTTGGTGGCGAACGCTTCGGCGCCGACCGTTTCGCGGGCCAGCTTCAGGTGTTCGTCCCAGATGTCGCAGACGCCCACGATCGAGGCGCCCTTGAGTTCGGCACGCTGCATCATGAGGCGGCGCCAGCGGCCGCCCGTTCCGATGCACGCCACGCGGACCGTCTCGTTGGCCGCGTACGCGCGGGCCGCGGTCGCCGGCGCCACCGCGGCCACCGCCGCGCCGGCCCCCAATTGTTTCAGAAAACTACGCCGCTCAATTCGTTCACGCATGATGGTATCCTTCGGGGTGTCCATGTTTGTTTCATTCCTCGTTCTTCAATGCGCGTTGCGCCTCAGAGGCTGTCCGAAAAGGGGGACAGGCACCCAATATCTCGTGGTTGCGCAAGTAATCATCCACAACATCTGGGAGCCAGTCCCCCTTTTCGGACAGCCACTCAATTGGCTGCCTTTGGCTTCGCCTTGGCGGGGGCCGTCTTCTTGACGTTCGGCCGCGTGGGCATGGTCGGTTGGCCCTCGCTGTGCGGGTCAATGACGACTTGGTAACGCTCGCCCATTCGGGGCGCGCCTTCATTGGTCATGTCGCGACTCACCAGCACCAGTTTGCCGTCGCTCACGCTCAACGGGCCGTTGATGATCGTGTTGGGGAGCTTCCGTGCCCCTCGACCAGCGACGGGTTCGTTCACAGTTCGCAGCCGTCGGTCCCAGCGCGCCTGGCCGGTGGCCGGGTCCAGTCCGTAGAAATAGATCCCGCCGTCCAACTCCGGATGCCGGCCGGCGCTCACCGCGAACAGTCCGTCGTGAACGACAACGCCGTACACAGGCCACGACGACTCCAATTGGCCATAGGCGACGATCTTGCGGTGATTGGGCGCCGCCAGAAACCGCCAGAGCACCCGGCCGTCTCTGAGGTCCAGACAGCTTACCCAGCCGTCGTGGGAACCGAGGCATACCTTGCCCTCGTGAACGACCGGGGCCGCGCTGATCCGCCCATCGGCCACGAACGACCATACCACGCGCTCGCCCCGCCGGGCTTCCAGCCGGTGTTCGTTGACCACGGCCACCAGTTCCAGATCCCCGGCCTTGATCGGCTCGGTCTCCGGGTACGGCAGGACGTCGTTGCCGCTCCATGCATTGCGGACCATCTCGCCGTCGAACCGCGGGACCGGCACCTCGAACGCACTCTTCGCGCCCATCATTCCATCGGACACTTTGATTGTGGCCACCGGCTCCGCGCGGCGAACCTGTTCGATGATCCGCGGCGCGGCAGCGCCGCTGCCCGCCTGCGTGCGCTGGGCAATGGGCAGCGACTCCGAGAGCGGCTCCGCTGCGTAGCCCGCCCAGCCGCGCAACATCGCAAAGCACCAGCACTGGAACGATGTATTGGTCGGCGGCAGGTAAATCATGCCGTTGGCCGGAGTCATTCCCGTGGCGCATGCGCCGCGCGAGATATTCTGGTTCACGCTCGTCAGCAAGTCCCCGGCCACAAACGAACCGAAGCCGATCAGGTGATATTGGGTCGTCAGGCGGGGACGCGTGCAACGACCGTTATTGACGGGCAACGCCAAGAACTTCAGCGGCTCGCCGGTATCCGCGTCGAACTCGACGACGCCATTCTGGTTTGTCAGGTACAGCTTGCCGTTGCGCAGGGCGATGTTGAATTGGAAGCCCGGAAAGGTCAACTGTTTGGCGAAGGGAAGCGGATCCTTCAGGTAGTCTCGGCTCCATTTCAGCTTGCCGCTCTTGGCATCCAGCGCGCCGATGATTCTGTCCGGGAACGCAGGGGCCCCAATGCCCGACGGCGTAAAGAAGGCCAACCGGCCCTCGTCATAGACCAACTGGCCGATTGCCGGGCCGGCCATTTCAGCGTTGCGCCAGACCTGCTTTCCGGTCTGGAGTTCCAAGGCCACGATCGCCACCAGCGGACTACCCGGCCAGCGACTGTTCCACGCGCCCCAATCATTGCTCATCGGACTCTCGGCCTTGCGCGTGACTGCAACAAACACCCGGTCCAGATCGGGCGCCACGGCGGCGAACAGCAACCGGTGACCGTCCGCGTCGCGGTACACCCACTGCCGCTTGCCGGTCTGGGCATCCAAGGCGTACAGCGAGTCGTTGGCCGTTTGGAACAACCGGCCTTGATGGTAAACAATCCGCACCCAGCGCGGCGCGCCGGCCTGGTAGGCATGTCCCCCGCCGCCGGCTTGCGCGGGTGTCTCCAGCTTGCCGCCTTCGTCGAATTGCAGCAACTCCTTTCCGGTCGCCAGGTCGTAGGCCCGCATCGGCCCTAGGGGGTCTTCGGGATTGGCCATCGTGAATATCTTGCCATCGGCCACCACCGTGCTGGGAATACTGGTCTTACAGGGCAGGAAATAGTGCGGCAGGCCGTTGAAGCTATCGCGCACCGCCAGATGCATCGGCTGTTGGCGGCCCGGATTCGCCCGTTCATGGACCATGGTGCCGCGCCAGATCCAAGACCGCGCGCCCCCGCCGCCCCGGTAGCCGTCGATCCACTTCAACGTCGTCACCGGCCCAACCTGCGTGTCCCGCGAGACCGGGTTGCCGGTGCAATCGTGATCGAAGTGCGTCCAGTCGTCGAAGTCCTCAGGCCAGGGCTTCGTGGCGGCCTTCCAGGCGTCGCCGTCCTTCAGGTAGGCCATGCCGCCCGGCACGAGCACCCGCAACACATCCGCCGGTTCGATCCCGCGGCGAGCCAGCAATGCCTTGTCGGCGATCAGGACATTGACCAGGTCGGCAGCGTAGGGCAGCTTGGGTTGGGGATACTGCATTTCCACGCTCGCGACGCCGTAGACTCCCGCCTCAGTGAGTTTGCGCCGAACTCTGTTCAGCGACGCCTCATCTTCGGACAGACCATGAACCAGCAACCGGCCTCCCTTGGCCAGATCCAACTCCAGTTGCCCGTCGGAAACACCCAGGTGGACAACCAGCCCGGCCGTGAGCCGCGCGGCGCGAAGCACTTCCTCCGCATTCTGTCCTTTGGCGGTGTTTTGGATGAGGCAAAACGTACTGACGGTCGCCAGCACGATGATCCGCGTGACTATCCATTTCAGAAAACTGCGCCGCTCGATGGGTTGACGCATGGGTGGTCCTTTCTCGGTGTGGCATCGGGAACTTACTTGGTCTTGCTGCGGGTCGGCCAGCCGCACGTCGGCAACATGCGGGCCATGTTCGCCCAGATCACCACGCGCTTGCCGGAGAGCTTGCCGAAGTGTTCGGGCGGGATCGTATTCGAGCCGAAGGCCAGCGGCATGTTGATGTGCAGGCCGATGTGCGCCGGCATGTGTGCCGAGCGGGGCGGCAAGTTCATCATCAGGGCGCTGTCGCCGGTGATCAAGATGGGGGAATTACCCGCGTCGGCGTAGCGCCCGCCCGTCCTCGCATCGAGCACCACGAGCAACTGATCCGGCTTGTCGCGGCGATACTCCGGCTTGGTCGAGTAGCGTTTCTCTTCGGCCATCGCCTTCTTCACGAAATCGTAACGCAGCAGCCGCCCGGCAATCTGCTCGCCCGCGATCTGCGCAGCGAGATTGTTCCAGTGGCTGTCCCGGTCGTAGTACAGCGGCTTGTCCTCGTTCCGCTTGCGGAACGCGTGGAACGCGGGGTACAAATCGACGCATTCCACGTCGTTCTCCAAGAGTTTCTTCATCAAGTGCTTGACGGCCGGCGCAACCATGCGATCGGCCGGGGCGGCGTCGGAAAGGTAATCGGGATAGATTTGCAGTTTGTCGGGCAGCGGTACGAAGATGAGGTCGATGCCTTCGGCCTTGAGCTTCTTGTGCGTGTCCAGGATGACGTCCACAGCCCGCTTCGACTGGCCTTCCAGCGTGTCGAGCATCAAGAGATTGACTTCCGCGCCCTGAAAGGCGAAGTTGCTCTTGGCCGGCCAGGGCCACTTCTCGGTGGCGAGGACTTTCCGAACGGCGTCGCGGTAGGGCTTGATCGAGTTGCCCCAGTTCTCGAAGCTGCCGCCGTGATCCTTGAGTTCCTGGTCGATGGCCGCCAGGGTCGCCTTCATGGCCTGCTCGCGAGAGACGGGGTCGGCGGGCGGCTCGCCCAGTGCCCGGCCGCCGATCAGGATCAGGGTCGCCAACGATAGTGCTTTGCTCATGTCCACGGGTTTTGCTCCTTGATGGAAGAAGATTCGCGGTATCGCGGGGTGCTCCAAAAGAAACTTCACTTCGTACCCGCGCCGCCCTTGGGCGCGGCGTCTTCGCCGACCACGGACAAGTCCTTGGCGTCCAGGGCCGGTTGATCGGGCAACTCGGCCCAGTAATGCGGTTTGTCGATCTCCAGGTCGATATCCGGCAGCGCCTCGCTCTGGATCTTGCCGTACTTCGCCTGGACCTCGGCCCAGGACGTGAGCTTCACCGCGAGCCCATCCCCTTTGGCGGCCTTGGCGATCGGGAGAATAATTCGGTGCCGCATGGCCAGGATCCGCAGCACGCCGTCGCCCGTGCCGATCTTCTTGCCGCCGGCGTCCACGAGGTCGGTCACGTACAACCGCATGATGTAATGCGCGTAGGGCGCGTTCTTGGCGGGCGGGAGCCCGGCCATCGCGACCGTTGCCCGGGCCTCGATACGGGTGACCGTCGCGGCCGGCTTCCGGCCGGCAACTTCGGGAAGGCTGACTACCGGCCAGACCTGGTCCCGTGCCCTGGGAAACGACCGTTCAGTAAAGCTCCAGATTACCACGCGCCGCCCCGCGAGGAAA
The DNA here is from genome assembly GCA_050014815.1 of Thermoguttaceae bacterium. Classification (GTDB taxonomy): domain Bacteria; phylum Planctomycetota; class Planctomycetia; order Pirellulales; family Thermoguttaceae; genus JBEKCP01. The sequence goes on from JBEKCP010000001.1 coordinate 40,210, forward strand.
CCCCGCTCCTTTTCGAGTTGGGCCATGGCGACGGGCATATCGGGACCGAGGCCCTCGGTTGCCAACAGCGTCAGCGGCAGGCCGACGTGGAAGGCCACCTGCGCCGTCAAGCCCGCCCCGCGATTGGCGTTGTACACGGCATGGCTGTCGCCCGTGAGCACGATGGGGGAATCAGGCGCATCCTGGCAGGGGCGGCCGCCGGCCTGTTCGAAGATCAGCCGCAACCGGTCGGCCTTCGGCCCGTCGGAACGCGATCCAGGCTTCGAAGCGTACGGATTCTTGGCCGATGCCTCTTGGACGAAGCCGTACCGCTTCAACCGCGAGGCAAGCTCCTGGGCGGCCAGTTGCACCGCCAGGTTCCGCCAGTGGCCGTCACGGTCGTAGTAAAGATAAGGATCGTCCCCGTTCTGACGCCGATATTCACGATAGAGCGCGTGCAGATCGACCACCTCGATGTCGTTTTCCAGCAACCGGCGAACGAGATGTTTGGTCGAGATCTCGACAATCCGGTTTTCGGGCGCCTTTTCGGAAAAATAGTCCGGATAGATGGAAAGCTTGGAGGGGATCGGCATGACGATCAAGTCGATGCCCCGCGCCTTGAGCTGGCGGTCCCAATGCACGATGGCCTCGAAGGGGCGCCATGCGTCCAAGGTGTCGGCCATCAACAATTCCACGCTCTTGCCCTGGAAACAAAGATTCCCTTTGGCCGGCCAGGGCCACTTGTATTCCTTGACGATCCGCTGCATGTCCTCGCGGAACGGTTTCATTTTTTCGGCCCAGGCTTCCCACGTGCCGCCCGCAGCCTTCAGCGTCTTGTCCACGCCGGCGAGCGTTTTGCGGATCGCCTCAGCCCGGTCGGCTTGCGCGGACTGCTCGGCCGCCTGAGACGCGGCCGCAACGGATGTCCAGGCCATGGCGACGAACCATCCCAACGTCAACGCGAAACGGCGGTTCTTGCACATGATTCGTTCCTCTCTCCCTGCAAACGGTTTTTCCGTAGGGGCGGCGAATGCCGGCCTCCGCTCCTATTTGACGACCGGCAGCGGCCGCCAACCGCCGGCCGACTCGGTCAATTCCCGCGACGTGAAGCAGTAAATCACTACCTTCTTCTTTGCCAGCCAGGCCGGTTCGCCGCTGGCCGTGCGGTAAAGGTCCACTCGGGCGGTCGTGGCCGCCGAGCCGCGGATGCCCAGCAGATCGACCGGGAAACCAAGTTCCCATGCCAGGAGGTCGGGCAGGCCGCCCTGGGTCGCGTGCAGGTCGTCGCCGTCGTGGTAAATCAACGTATGGCTGTCGCCCAGCAGCAACACCGGAGAATTCTTGTCGGGCTCGATCCGCTCCAACTTCTCGCCGGCCTTTCGCCCCACGCGAAACAGGCGGATCTTCTCCTTGCCCATCGACTTGCCGGCCTCGCCGAGCATGCGCACCAGGTCGCCGGTGATTTCCAGCGGTTCCTCTTTCATGCCGATGTCCTGCGTGGGCACGTTCTTCACCCACGGCCTCTTCTTCAACTCGGCGGCCATCAGCCGCGCCGCGAGCAGCGCGCCGCGCGGCGAAAAATGAACGTCGGTCCGGCAGTAAACGGGGCCCTCCTTTTCGTCCTCCGCGCGCGCCGCCATGAAATGCGGCAATAGATCGAGGACCGCCACGCCTTGTTTCTCCAAGGTCTGGTAGAACGCCGCCAGGCCGTCGTCGAGCCGCTTGCCCGGCGAAAAGCGGGCGTCGAGCTTGTCGGGGTACGTCAGCACCTTGGGCGGGACCGGCACCAGCAGCAACTCGATCCCAAGCTGCTTCAAATCGTTGTGGAACTTGACGATCGCGGGCGCAGGGTCGGCCCATTGCGCCTTCTGGGCGCGACACGCCTTGGCGGCCTCCTCACCCCAGAACTTCTCCAGACTGACGTGCCGCAACGATTGACTGAAGAACAGCCAGCCGTCGCGGCCCGAGACCACGGCCGCGTCGCTCTTCTCGCATTCGGCGGCCTTGGCCGCGCAGAGCTTCTGGAAGTCCTTCACGGTCTCCGCCGCCGCTGCCATGCCGGTGCAAAGACCGATGGCGGCGAGTACCGGGACAAACACCCGCTTGGAGTACGGCATCCTCATTCTGCTACCTCTCCCCACCAGGGTCTGGCGGTCATCAGGTCCAAATCTTCGGTAAGACTGCGGTTCAGCCGGCCGTACTTCTTCTCGAACTCCGGGGCCCACGGCTGGAGTTTCAACTTCACCCGTTGGCCGACCGTCCAGGAGTAGGCGGGCGTGTTCTTCTGCCCTCTCATACTGAAAAGATACACGGGAATGCGATGGTCGGCCAGCTTCCCGGAGAGAACCTGGATGTTTTCCAGGTCGATCGTGAAGATGTGGTCGGCATAGGTGACGGTGCCCGCCCGGGGCGCCGCCGACTTGGCCGCGACGACGCCGCTGACGACCGTCGCGCCGCCGCCGGGCGTCGCCGCGTTGACGGGGCGCGCGGCTTGCTTCAACTCCATATCGAGCAGTTTCCAGTCGCCCGCCGACAGCTCGCGCGCGGCGAACTGCCATACCACGACCTTCTTGCCGGCCAGCCGGTCTTGCCCTTGGGCCAGCTCGCGGCTGAGGATCGCGCGGGTAGCGTGCGCACCGTCGTCGTTGCGCAGAATTGCGTCCACGGGTTGCTGAAGCTCGAAGCTCAGTTGTTCGGCCAGCCCCGCCCCCGCGCCCCAACCCATCAACTCCAGCGAAAAGATGTTGCTGAAACTGTCGCCCAGCAACAACACCTCGGCGCCGGACTGCGGCGACCACGGAGCGCCGGCGGCCGTCGTCACCGGGTGGATCACCGCCTCCTCGCGCCCGAACAGTCGTTGCTCGGGCCGCAGCTTGAGCATCACGGCCACGTCGCCAAGGTTGCAGACCGTCTGTTCGCGCCGACAAACGTCCGGGCCGGCGGGGGCAAGCGGCACGCGCCGGCGGATACAGCGGGCGAGCTCGGCGGCAGCCTGCTCCATCGCCTCCGGGCGCCAGTGCGTATCGGTGGCCAGGTACATCGGCCGGAACGTCGTCTGCTCGCGCCCGACGAGAATATTCGCCACGTCGCACACAACCACGCCGGCCCGCTGGACTTCCGCCACGAACTCCGCATAGGACGGGTTCTGAACCGCCGCGGCCTCGCGCCCGTCGTAACGATCAGAAAACATCTCGGGATGGATGGTCGCCTTGTCGGGCACGGGCATGAGCACCAGCGCGATGCCGCGGTCGGCCAGTTGCCGGTGGAATTGCAGCACGGCGCGGCGCGGGTCGGGCTGGACTTCCAGCTTGGCGTTGGCGCGGCGCTGGGCCAACGCCCTCGCGTCGAGAAAGGCAGGGCCCGTGCAGTAGTCGATCCCCGGCCGGTAGAACAACCAGCCGTTGCGTCCGAGATAGGCCTTTTCGTTTGCCGCCCCGGCGTAGGCAAGGCCCTCTTGCACCCAGGGCCGGACCTGATTCGAGATGCACGAGTCTTTCGACAACTCGTCGGCAAATGCGTCGATCTCGCTGGGCGGCGGCAGCGAGTTCCACCACCGCCAAAAACCCTCCTGGCCCGCGCTCCGGCGGAAGCTGGGCAGCAGGCGGACCACGTCGTAGCATTTCGGCAAGAGCCGCAAGAGCGAAGGCTTCGCGCCGGATTCCTTCAAGGCCGCCAGGTTCCGGCGGATCTCCACGACGTGTTGGATCGCCAGTTCCGAGAAGAGGATCGTCGCCAAGGCCACGCACACGAGCCAGGCGACGGGCCTGGAGACGGCGGTTGTCTTCAGCGACAACTCGGCCTCTTCCTCGCGGCTGCCCTTCTCGTACAGACGGTATTCGTGTTGCGTTGCCGTCATGCTAGAAGATGAAGTAAATGAAAGGGTTGTACTCCTGGGTCGCCAGGACCATGAGCGACAGGATCAAGAGGCCCACGCACAGGGACGCCCGGGGCAAGGTGAGCCGGCGGGTCCAGGTCCAGGTTTGAGGGCACGTCCAGACGACGATCGCCGCCAGCCCCAGCGAGAACACGTAGTAGGGCTGGTACAGCAATCCGCCGAGCAATGCGGCGCCGGACTGCGGCCGGCCCTGGCCGAACATGCTGCCCAGGTACGCGACGGCCGCCTCCAGGCTGCCGGCGCGAAAGAACACCCAGGCGATGCAGACCGTGAAGTACGTGATCGTCATCCGGACCAGTCCGGGCAGCCGGTGATAGAGGCTTTGCTTGCCTTGGGCCCGCTCGATGCCCAGCATGGCCCCGTGGATGGCGCCCCAGATGACGAAGGTCCAGGCGGCCCCGTGCCACAGCCCGCCCAGGAGCATCACGATCGCCAGGTTGGCATACGTCCGCGCCTCGCCCTTGCGGTTGCCACCCAGCGGGATGTACAGGTAGTCGCGGAGCCAGGTTGAAAGGGAAATGTGCCACCGCCGCCAGAACTCGGTAATCGACTGCGACCGGTAGGGGGAATCGAAGTTCTTGGCGAACAGGAACCCCAGCATCAGTCCCAGGCCGATGGCCATGTCGGAGTAGCCGCTGAAATCGAAATAGATCTGGAAGGAGTATCCGAACACGCCGACCCAAGAGTCCAGGGTCGTGACGGAACCCGCGTTGAAGGCCGTGTCGGCGATTTTGCCGCAGGGGTTGGCGATCAGGATCTTCTTGGCCATGCCCAGCGAGAAGAAGGCCATGCCGCGGGCGACTTTGTCCAGAGTGACGACGCGGTTCTCCATCTGGTCGGCCAGGTAGGAGAACCGCAGGATCGGCCCGGCCACCAGGTGCGGACACATCGACACGAAGCACGAGAAGTCGATGAAGTTCCTCATTGCCTTGGCGTGGCCGCGGTAGACGTCGATGATGTAGCTGAGCGACTGGAAGGTATAGAAGCTGATGCCCAGCGGCAGGACCACGCGGAAGAGCGTGTCCCAATGCCAGCTCGTCATGCCCAGCGAGGCGACCAGGGTGTTGTAGCTGTCCACGCCGAAGTTGAAGTACTTGAAGAAGCCGAGCATCGTCAGGTTCGAGATCACCGAGAGCGCCACCGCCCAGCGCTGCGTGGCAGACCGCTCCGTACGAATGGGCAAGGGAACGATTTCCTTTCCCCAGGCCCGCCAGAAGTCCCAACTGTCCCAGGCCACGATCAGGCTCAGCAACCAGTCCACGAAGGTGGTGCCGAACATGAGGAAGATGAACTTGGGATTGGCCCACCCGTAGAAGATGTAGCCCATCACCAAGAGCCACAGGTTCCTTGCGCGCTGCGGCGCCCAAAGCAGTGCGTAATAGACCAGCAGCAGCAGCGGCAGGTAGTAGTAGACGAAGATGTGGGAACTGAAAACCATGTGCTGCTATGAGTGAGTTGGGGCGCCATCGTCCCGCACCATAGTCATCCTTTACGGCGTCTCAAGGCAGATGATGTTCCCGTCGGTTGCGCCGCCAAAGGGTTGCAGCGTCTTGAGCGACGGCGACGGGGTGGGAGGCTCCTTGCCGTCGGTTCCGCCGGAGCGCGAGACGCAGAGCAATCCCTTCTTCGTGGCGAATACGCGAACATTCTCACAGCCTGGCAGATAGGAGGAGAACATCAGATTCTTGAACTCCTTGTCCCACACCCCCAGCGTTTCACCGCCATAGTCGTAGTTCGTACCGGAGGGCTTCCAGAAGGAGTTCGGCGTCTGGATCAACCCCGTCCCCGCACTGCCGGTGAACGCTACCGCGTCGCCCCTCAACACGGTCGCACGGGAGATCCTGGCTGTCTTGATGCGGTTGGCCTTGGCGTTTGTCGAAGGCAACACCGCACACCACCACGAGTGCAGTATAGTCTCCAGCGTCTTCGGATTCACCACCGTCAAGTGTCCGAGGGAGTTCGCGCCGGACGGATACCACGGCCAGAGGAACCCGCCGAGGGGACAGTTCCGCTTCCAGTCGGTGGCCTGTTTCCAGAAGACCGAATTTGCCCCGTCGGACCATCCCGCCACGACAAGGTTGCCGTTGCTCATCGTGTCCACGTCCCGGACGGAAGAATCGGCTTCCAGTCCCGCGTGGTCCGAGCCCATGTCCTTCGGATCGAATTCCCACAACTTCCACAGCCGTTCCCCCGTCGCACTGTACTTGTACAGGTACGGTTGCCGCCAGGGCTCGCGGCGGGTGTGCGTATTCCGGTCGCCGCCGAAATAGGCCCCGCCGTCTTCCAGATCGATCCCCAGCCACTTGCCGGTTTTCGCGTTGACGAGTTTGACTTCCTTGCCGTCGGCGGCAATCCGCCGCAGGCCCTTCAGGTCGAAGTACACGCCGCCCGCCTTGTCGAGCCAGAGGTTTGCGGGCGCCGCTGCTGCGCCCTCGAAAATCCATGCCCATGCAAAGGTGCCCGTGGCCGCATCAAGTTTCACGACGTACACGTCCGCCCCGCCCGACGAAGGTTCCCTCTGGACCTGGCCAGGCCCAGCTTTCTCGGTCAGGGCACGGAAGGCAGGCGTTGCCCGGCCGGTCAGGACCAGTGATTTGCCGTCCGGCGCCACGGCGCCGGTACGGACCTGCGCGACGCCCCAGTCGAACTTCACAACCTTCTTGATCGCCTTCAGGCCGGGTTCGTACAGCACCCAGAAACCGGCGCAGTCGGGATCATCGTTCACCGGAACGAGGCGTCCCTTCTCGTCCCGGTCCGGCTTCAGCCCCTGGTGAACCCCCTTCCCGAGAACCGCCGACGGCGGAACCACGGGGAACTCCGGTCCCCAGGCGTTGCCGATCGCCACGAGCGTGCCGTCAGCGAGTTCCCCCGCGGCCACGAACTCTTCGTAACCTTTCCCGCCGAAGAACGTCGCTGCCACGACCTTCATGTGCGGGCCTTTGGCCGCCTCCTCGTGCCACAACTTGTACCGATCCGGCAGGATCTTCGTCTTTGGAAACGGGTCCCAGTCCTTCTCGGCGGGTTTTCCGGGGGACGGATCCGCCGCAACGGCAACACCCGCCGCGCAGCCGGCCCAGACGAACGACCCTAACACCACACAACGGAAGAGCGTCGGCATGAGTTCCTCCTTCAGGTTGAACCGGAACAGGATATGGCACCTCGGGGTAAATCGTACAGGTCGTTGCAGGCCGACAGACCATCAACGGCTCGGATTGCGATTTCGCAGCATCATTTGTCCGCCGGCTCGACGGCCGGGACATCGAGGATCGGCAGGTCCTCGGCCGACCCATCCAGTTTCAGGACGATAACGGTATCCACCCATTGCCGGCTGGCGGCGGGGACGGTCACACGGATCCCCTTGTCCGTTTGTTCACAGGCGACTTTCTCGCCGTTGGCCAGCAATGTGCAGCCGACGATCTTCCGCTCCGGTAACGACGGCAATTGTACGGTCTCATTGCCATTCCAGTCGGTTACGTGCAGGAAGAATCGGTCGCCTTTGCGAGTGGTGCCCCACACGAAGCCCTTCTCGGCACGTCTTGGCGGCGCCTTGCAGGTGGTCAGCCAGCACGGCTGGTACGGGCCGCCCCATGTG
>JBEKCP010000002.1:0-44064 GCA_050014815.1 Thermoguttaceae bacterium
GAAACTCTCTGGCCGATTGCCCCCGAGTGGGGCGATATGCTCTTGGCGGTCCCGGCCGCCGAGCGGCACGGGCCCGTGTTTCCCGTGCAGGCCGGATTGTATCCCGACACGGTTTCCAAGGTCGTTTGCCGAATCGGGGAGAAGGCCGGGATTGTTGTCAATCGCACCACGAAGGTTGACCGCGAGACAGGCGAGCCCGTGGAAGTGGTGAAGTATGCCAGCGCCCATGACTTGCGGCGGTCTTTCGGGTTCCGGTGGGCAGACCGCGTTGACACATTCAAGCTGCAAGAGCTAATGCGTCATTCCAACATCGAAACGACCCGGCGGTACTACATCGGCCGCAACGCGCAGAACACGGCGGCAACCCTTTGGGCGGCCCGGGACCGGGCAGCGGGGAACACCCCGGATTCGGCCGCCGGGCGCAACACTCTTGACAACAACCGGCCGGAGGGGCAAATTGTGGGCGGCCAGACAGCAACGCAACCCCCCATTTCCCAAGGCATTGGATCGACAGCCCGTTAGGAGTGTTCCCCATGAGCGTCGCTGAAACCATGGAACGCCGCGTCGCGGAATTCGCCGACCGCTATACCGCCGTCCGGCAGCAGATCGGCCGCGTCATCGTCGGCCATGACGAAATCGTCCACGGCGTGCTGACCTGCCTCTTTGTGGGCGGGCATTGCCTCCTGGAAGGCGTGCCGGGGCTGGGCAAAACCCTCCTCGTCCGCACCCTGGCCAAAACGCTCGACCTGGAGTTCTCCCGCATCCAGTTCACACCCGACCTCATGCCGGCCGACATCCTGGGCACCAACATGGTCATGGAAACGCCCGACGGCAAGCGGTGCTTCGAGTTCCATCGCGGGCCGATCTTCACCCAGATCTGCCTGGCCGACGAGATCAACCGCGCCACGCCGAAGACCCAGTCGGCCATGCTCGAAACGATGCAGGAGGGGACTATCACGACCGGCGGCGTCCGCTACCCGCTCCGGCCACCCTTCTTCGTCATGGCCACGCAAAACCCGATCGAGCAGGAAGGCACCTACCCGCTGCCCGAGGCCCAGCTCGACCGATTCTTCTTCAAGCTCCTGGTGGGCTATTCGGACCGCGCCGACCTGGCCACGATCGTCGACCGGACGACCCGGGACCAGGCGATCGAGCCCGCCAAGGTGATGGACGGCGAGGAGATCCTCCGCTGGCAGCACCTCGTGCGCGAGGTGATCCTGGCCGACCACGTGCGGGACTACCTGGTGCGGCTGGTGCTGGCGACGCACCCGGGCGGCCCGCTGGCCCCGCCCGTAGCGACCCAGTACATCCGTTGGGGCGCCAGCCCGCGGGCGGCCCAGACCTTGGCGCTGGGGGCGAAGGTGCGGGCGCTGTTGGACGGCCGGTACAACGTCAGTTTCGAGGACGTCCGCCGCGTGTTGCTCCCCGCGATGCGGCACCGGATCATCTTGAATTTCGAGGCCCAGGCCGAGGGCGTCGAGCCCGACCGCGTCCTCACCGAGCTCCTGGAAAAGGTGCCGGAGAAGGAGAAGGCGGAATAGGGGCTACGAGGGAGAGGCGGTACGGGGCGCAAGCAGGATCGTCCGAAACCCGGTTGCGCCCGCAGAGGAGCGTTTACGCTCCTTCTCCGACGAAGGCGGTCTTCGGGTAACCGTCAGGATAAAAAACGTGTCAGAACTGTTTTTCCTCAGACAAGGGGGGAAAAACGTGTCAGAACTGTTTTTCGGCCTGCTCACATCCAGAGGCGCTGGTCGAGCATCCGGTAATTAACCGCCTCATTCTTCGCGTTTTGAATCGTTGCCAGTGCCCGTCTCGCAAGCCTGGAATCCGATGCGGCGTCTAGGTCCTTCGGGACGATCCATCATCGCATTGAGGACCCGTGCGATCGATTTGATCTGATCATCATGCGACTGGACGGTCTCGGCCAGTCGTGTAAGCTGCTCTACCAACTCGCCCGGGGTAGCCATCAGGCGGCGGAGCCGAACGAAGGTGCGCATGATCTCAATGTTCACCCGCACCGCGGTGGGCGATCTCAGGACGCTGGAGAGCATGGCCACGCCGTGTTCGGTGAAAGCCCAAGGGAGTTTGCGGCGCCCGCCGTGGCCGCCTCTTGATATCGCAATTTGCGACATCAAGGACGCAACCTCTTGCTGCGTAAGCTGATACGCGAAGTCTTCCGGAAAGCGCTCGCGGTTGCGTGCGACCTGTTCATTGAGGCGAGCCGTGGTCACCCCGTAGAGCCGGGCCAGGTCGAAGTCGAGCATGACTCGCTGCCCGCGCACGACATGCACCATTCTCTCGATCTCGTTCGGCGCGAGGAGTGTTTCAGTCGAGCGTTTCTTCCTCATGGCTATTCCGGGTGCCCTCCCGGTTCACTCACGTCCAGGAATGCCGGTCCGGCATCCGGTAGTTAGCGGACCTCACGCCTCCCGTTGGCGCGTCTCGATCAGTTGCCGCAGGCGCGCAGAGAGTTCCGCAGGGTAACGGCCGCACCAGGTTTCGTCGATCAGCCCGACCTCCAGCAGGTCGAGCAAGTGGACCTGGTCCTTCAGGCGAAATGAGGTCAGCTTCATCCGCACCAATGCGTCCAGCGTGGGCACGGGGAAGTCGGGCCCGGCCTCCGACTCGCCGATGTCGGGGGCCGAAAGAAGGTGGTCCGGCCGCACCTTCTCCCCGGCAAACAAGATGTGAATCGCGCTGCGCACCGACCCTTGCGGCCCATCCAGGAACAGGTCCACCCCCGCGACGTTCTGGTGGATGAAGCCGACGTTTTGGAGTTCGGCGATCACCCGCGCGAAATCCTGCCGCCGGATCAGCAAGTCCACGTCCTTGGTGTTCCGCACCGCTTCCTGATCCACGCGCGCGACCCATGCGGCCACCGCATTGCCGCCGACGATGACGTGGGGAATCCCCGCCCGCTGAAGTGCCCCGGCCGCGCGGCATGCCCGCTCTCGAACGTCCTCCACGGCCGCAATCATCCTTTTCCAAGAGAACTCTTTCAGGATTACGCTGCTCATGCTGCCATTATAGCCCGGCAAACGGGCGGGGGCCACGACGAACCGCAGGATGCGGCCCTCGCCGCCGGACTGCCCGGTGGCGGTGGCCGCCACGACGATGCTCTGGGCGTCGATCATCTTGCCCATCACGCCCCCCGTGCTGTTGCTGGCCACGATCAGCGTGGTGTTGAGCTTCAACTGTTCGGCCGTGATCCGCTGCAGGCTGCCGAACAGGGCGTTGGCCGAGGTGTCGGAGCCGGTCAAGGCGACGCCGAGCCAGCCCAACAACGGGGCAAAGAACGGATAGAGCCGGCCGGTGCGGGTCATCACCAGGCCCAGCGTAGCGTCCGCGCCGCTGTACTTCGTCACGAAGGCCACCGCGAGCATGCAAGCGATGGTCAAGAGGGCCCAGCGGACGCGGAAGGTCGTCTCGGCCAACTGGAGGACGAACGCCCGCGGACCGATCCGCAGCCAGAAGGCCGACAGGACGGCCGCCAGGAACAGGCCCGTACCGGTGGCGGAAAGCCAATTGAACTCGAAGACCGCCGGCTCGGGCTCTTTCGCGCAATCGCGGCCGGCGGGCACCTCGACGACCGGACGGGTGCGATAGACCACCCCGCTGAGCCACGGCACCTTGACCGAGACCCGGCTGATGCCGTGCAAGGCGTTGGGCCGATCATCCGGGCCGCCGTTGAGGAACTCCTTCAAGGATCCCCAGAGGAAGACCATCATGACGAGCACGAGCCAGGGCATCCAGGCGTAGGCGACGCGGACAGGGGTCAACGCGGACGGACGAAGGATATTTTGGATTTTGGATTCTGGATTTTGGATTTGTTTGGGATTTGGTGCTTCGGATTTGGTGCTTCCTTGGTCCCCCGCCTCCTCCTCCAGAAACCGCCATACCTCGCGGGGCTGCCAGAACTGCAAGAGCAGCACCATCGCCACCATCGAGCTGAGGCCGCCCAGCACGCTCACCAATATCGGGCCGTGGTAGTTCGACATCACGAACTGCACGCTCGCATAGCTGACCCCGCAGACCAGTGCCGCGGGCCAGCAACCCCGGAGCCCTCGCCAGCCCGACATCATCACGACGAGCCACGCGGGAATAATGAGCGAGAAGACGGTCAACTGCCGGCCGGCCATCTGGCTCAGGGCCATCTCGTCGATCCCCGAGACCTTGGCCAGGGTCAGGATGGGGATGCCCAACGCGCCGAAGGCGACCGGCGAGGTGTTTGCCAAGAGGGCCAGGCTGGCGGCGTAGAGCGGCGAGAAGCCGATTCCGATCATGAGCGCGGCGCAGATGGCCACGGGCATTCCGAACCCCGCCGCGCCCTCCAGGAGCGTGCCGAACGAGAAGGCGATCAGGAGGGCCTGCATCCGGCGGTCCGGCGAAATGGCGGCCACGCACCGCTTCAGCACCTCGAACTGGCCCGACCGAACGGTCAGGTGAAACAGGAACAGAGCGGGCAGGACGACCCAGCCGATGGGCATCAGGCCGAAGCACGCGCCGTAGCCGGCGGCGGCCAGGGCCGCCGGCACCGGCATCCGGAACACGAGCGTGGCGACGGCCAGGGCCGTGCCCAGGCCGGCCAGGGCGGCCCGCGGGGCCGAGACGCCCAACACGAGCAGTCCCAACAGCACCACGATCGGCGCGCCGGCCACCAGCGAGGACAGCAACGGTTGGCCCAGCGGGTCGTAAACTTGAATCCACTGCATAAACATCGGGGGGCGATACCCCCGGCTCCGTCCTTCTGGGCAAGCCGCGATGCTCGCAACGCGAATATATCTCCCCGCAATGTAAGACACAACCATGGACGCGACCGGGGCCTGCCGGCCACCGCCCCATGATGTAGAATAGAGGGATCATCCCCCCAACGAGCGCGGGATCCCTTCATGCGGCGCAACCTGGCGATTTCCATCGGATTGGTCCTGCTGGTCCTCGTCGCCTACTGGCAGGTGGCAGGGGCCGACTTCATCACCCTGGACGACCCGGAGTATGTGACCGACAACGCCCACGTACACAACGGACTGACGTGGGAAGGGGTCAAGTGGGCCTTCTCGCTCAAGTCCCAGAGCTACTACTGGCACCCCCTGACCTGGCTCTCGCTGATGCTGGACCACCGGTTGTTCGGCGCGAGCGCCGCCGGGTACCACCTGATGAACCTCGGGCTGCACGCGGCCGACACCGTGCTGCTGTTCCTGGTCCTGTCGGCGATGACGAGGGCGGCCTGGCCCAGTGCCCTTGCGGCCGCGCTGTTTGCCGTCCACCCCCTCCACGTCGAGGCGGTGGCCTGGGTCACGTCTCGCAAGGACGTGCTGAGCACGTTGTTCGGGCTGGCCGCGATCGCGGCCTACGTGGCGTACGCCCGGCGGCCCGGTTGGACGCGATATGCAATCGTGGTCCTCTGCTTCGCGCTGGGCCTCTTGGCGAAGCCGATGCTGGTCACCTGGCCGATACTCTTGCTGCTGTTGGACTACTGGCCGCTGGGGCGCATGAAGATTGCTCGCCTCAAAGGGGACAGTCCCGTTTTCGCTGACACGAGAACTGGGACAGTCCCCCTCATGCGTCTGGTTGCGGAAAAGGCGCCGCTGCTGGTCTTGTCCCTTCTGGCCACTGTGGCGACGATCGTCTCCCAGCAGGCCGGCGCCATCATGCGGCTCCGCGAAGTCTCGCTGGCGACTCGCCTGGAATACACCGTGGCCGACTATGCGTTCTACCTTGAGAAGGCGTTCTGGCCGACCGGCCTGTCGGTGGCCTATCCGCACGATAAGGCTCCGGCCGCCGGCAGCGTCGCCGTGGCGCTGGGCGTGCTCGTGGCGATTTCGGCGGCCGTCGCTTGGGCGGCACGGCGGGGGCGACGCTACCTGGCCGTCGGATGGCTCTGGTATCTGGGCGCCTTCGTGCCGGTGATCGGCCTGGTCCCGACAGGCACCCAGATCCTGGCCGACCGCTTCGCGTACGTGCCCCTGGCGGGACTGTTTCTCATGGTCGCCTGGGGCGGAGCCGACCTGGTTGCCCGCTGGCGGCTCTCTCCGGCAACGGCGGCCCTCGCCGCCGCCGCCCTGCTCCTGCCCTGCACCGTGGCGACGAGCCGGCAAGCGCATTACTGGACCAACAGCGAGACGCTCTTCCGCCGGGCCATGGCCGTGACCGAAAACAACGCGACCGCCTGCGATCTCCTGGCGGCCTACCTCTTGCAGCACGGCCGGCCGGAGGAGGCCGGGCGCTATCGGGAAAAGAGCCGGCACTTCTGGCAAGAGGCATTGAAGATCCAGCCCAACGATGTCGGCGCCCTCAGCAACCTCGCCATGCTGCTGCTCGACGAAAAGCAGTACGACGAAGCGGCCAGATTGTTGGAGAGGGCCCTGCGGCTCGATCCCACCTGCCACGCGGCCCACAACACGCTCGCCAAGGTCCGCGAGAGGCAGGGCAGGATCGAAGAGGCCCTGGAGCACCTTCAGGAGGCCTATCGGCTGTGGCCGGAAAACGTCGCCGTCCTGAACAATCTCGCGAGGGTCTGCCAGTCGCAGGGGAAGCTGGACCTGGCAGGCGAGTATTGGCGGGAGATCCTCCGGCTCAAGCCCGAGGATACCGGGGCCCGAAACAATCTGGCGGCCGTGTACATGCAGCAAGGCTGCCTCAAGGAAGCGGCGGACCTCCTCGGCGAATCGGTGCAACTCAATCCGGAGGACACGGTCGTCCGGAACAACCTGGCCATGGTCATGGCGATGCAGGGCAACTACCCCGGGGCCGTGGCGGAGTGGTCCGCGCTCCTCGCACGGAAGCCGCGAGACACCATGGCAATGAACTCCCTGGCGTGGGCCCTGGCGACCAGCCCGGATGCCTCCCTTCGCAACGGCAAGAAGGCCGTTCGCCTGGCCGAAGAGATGGTCGATATCTCCGATCGCGGCAATCCGACCGAGTTGGATACCCTTGCGGCGGCGTATGCCGAGGCGGGCCAATTCCCCAAGGCCGTCACGACCGCCCTGGAGGCACTCACCCTCGCCAACCGGCAGGGCCGGACATCCTTGGCGGCGGACCTCCAGACTCGCCTGGAATTTTATCGCAAGGGCTCAGCGTTCCGCGAGGTCTCGCCGCGGGCCGACATCGGTTCAGCCCCACCCGGCCGTTGATCCACTGTAAGTGTATGTTGCAAAACAAGTTACGACTATGCAGGAGCGGCCCTTCATCGCGCCGTCGCGGCCAGCGCACCGCCCAGGCGCCCAAGGGCGCTGCCTATCTTGCTCCGTCCTTGGGGACGTTACTTGATATTTCGCCGGTGAACAATTAGGATCAGCTATAGCGCCGGTGGTGTTTTCCGTCCCGGGCGTTGGGCTGTCACAGGAATGGGAAGAGTGGGGCGACGGGCGCCATGCGAGACCGTGCTTCGCATGGTGCCCGGTCGGCGAGCCCCACCGATTGCACTTCGACCCGTTTCCGGTGGGGCTCGCTTCGCTCGACCCACCCTACAAAGTGGATTAGGAGTCACAGGTGATGTCTAGGAGCGTGATGCTGCTCGTGGGAGGATTGGCGATTCTCGGCGCTGCATCGGCGCGTGCACAGGAGCCGATCCTGGGCCAGTTGTACGGCAGCGGCGTTCATGCCTATTTCGCCCAAGACTACGTAAAGGCCCACCAGTACTTGACCGCCGCGATCGAAGGCAAGGCCTCGGATCCCGCGTGCTATTACTTTCGTGGTCTGGCCGAACTGCGACTCGGACGCCCCCAAGACGCCGAACTTGACTTCCAGCACGGAGCCAAGCTGGAATCGGGCGAATTGAATCGCCCTTACAATGTGAGCAAGGCGCTGGAGCGAGTGCAGGGTCCCGACCGGGCAGCCATCGAACACTACCGCATCGAGGCCCGCATGCTCGCCATGAACAGGGCCAGACAGCAGCCCCAGAGGTCAGGGCAGGAAGCCGCCGGGGACCAAGAGGGCCGCGTGCCGCACCAACCCATCGAGTCGCCTGCGGAACCAGCCAAGCCGGCGATCGAGAACCCGTTCGACGCGGGCGGGACCGCTCCGAAGCCCCCTGCGCCCGAGACTGCCAAGCCGGAGGCAGCTCTGGAGAAACCGGCGCCCGAGACCGCCAAGCCGGAAGCAGCGCCCGAGAAGCCGGTGCCCGAGCCGGCCGAGAAACCGGAGGCGAAGCCGGAGTCGGAGGGCCCCTTGGCCACGCCCGCCAAGCCGCCCGCGGAGCCGGCAAAACCCGCCGCGGATGACCCGTTCGTCACGCCGCCTGCCAAGCCCGCCGTCGAGCCGGCAAAACCCGCTCCGGAAGCAGCCAAGCC
This sequence comes from Thermoguttaceae bacterium, assembly GCA_050014815.1. Taxonomy (GTDB): domain Bacteria; phylum Planctomycetota; class Planctomycetia; order Pirellulales; family Thermoguttaceae; genus JBEKCP01. The sequence continues at coordinate 8,289 of JBEKCP010000002.1, forward strand.
GGCGGGCGAGGCCCCCGCTGCTGCACCTGTCAAGCCACCGGTGGACCCTGAGAAGAAGGGCGGACTGCTGGGCGGCTTGGGTCACGCGCTGGGCACTATGGTCGGCGGCGACGCGGCCAAGGGGGTTGCGCCGGGCAAGCCTGAGACACCCGCGGTTCCCGGCCCGGCGCCCGTCAAGCCGGAGCCTGCGGCGACCGATCCCTTCGCCCCCGCCGTGCCCGGAAATCCGCCTGCCGCTGCTCCTGGCGCGGATCCCTTCGGCACTGCTCCCGCGGCCAAACCGCCTGCGGACAAGCCGGCCGCAGACAAGCCGGCCGCAGACAAGCCGGCCGCAGACAAGCCGGCCGCGGACAAGCCGGCCGCAGACAAGCCGGCCGCGGACAAGCCGGCCGCAGACAAGCCGGCCGCAGACAAGCCGGCCGCAGACAAGCCGGCCGCGAAGGCCCCTGCGGCCGCCGATCCGTTCGCTGAAGAGCCGGCCGCGGCCGCCAAGCCGGAAGTGAAGCCGGAGGCCGAGCCGGCCGCCAAACCGGCCCCGGCCGCCTCACCCGATCCCTTCGCGCCGTAAGGTCAACCCGCGCCGGTGACCGCGTGGAGGTTGCCCTTGCGGAAGGCATCGGCCATGGCCATGGGGACCTCGGCCTCGGCCAGCACCACCCCGGCGCGATTCCGGGCGACCTGGGCCTTCATTTCCTGTTCGCGGGCCATGGCCATGGCCCGGCGCTCCTCGGCCTTGGCGCGGGCGACCCGCATGTCGGCCTCGGCCTGATCGGCCTGGAGCCGGGCCCCGATGTTCTGCCCGACGTCGATGTCGACGATGTCGATCGAGACGATCTCGAAGGCCGTTTGGGCGTCCAGGCCCCGGTCCAAGACCGCCTTGGAGATCCGGTCCGGCTTCTCCATGACGTCGAACTGCGTGTTGGACGCGCCGATCGCCGTGATGATGCCCTCGCCGACGCGGGCGATGATCGTCTCCTCGGTCGCTCCGCCGATGAGCTGCTCCAGGTTGGTGCGGACGGTGACCCTCGCCCGGACCTTCAACTCAACTCCGTTTTTCGCAATGGCACTGAGCGTGGCGCGTCCGGAGCGTTTGGGATCGGGGCAATCGATCACTTTCGGATAGACGCTGGTCTGGACGGCCTCCATGAGGTCGCGGCCGGCCAAGTCAATGGCCGCCGCCCGGTCGAAATCCAAGTCGATGTCGGCCCGGTGGGCGGCGATGATCGAGCGGATGACCTTCAGGACGTCGCCGCCGGCCAGGAAATGGGCCTCCAGCCGCCGCGTCGTGATGCCGGTCTCCCGCTCGGAGCCGATGCCGGCCTGCATCGACATGATTTTCCCCTGGACCACGACCTTCGTGTTGACGCGGCGGAAGCTCATGCCGATCAGGCTCCAGATCGAGACGTTGGCCCGGGAGGCGTAGGCCTGGATCCAGATCCTGCCGTAGCTGGCGACGACGCCGACCACCAGGAGGAACAGGACGAGGCAGACGACCGCCGCGGCGATCATCAGAAGGGCATTATTCCCCCCGGCAGCGGCGATCAGGATCGGCAGTGCGAGTGTCATGGCACCCTCCCCGGTTGGACAAGAGATTTCAGAAATCTCAAGTAGCTTACCGCAAAGGCGGGAAGTTGGGTAGTCCCCGGCTGCTTTTTGGAAACTATTCCAAGAGAGCAGGTCTCAAGTCCCCTCTCCCTCCGGGAGAGGGTTAGGGTGAGGGCGCCCCGCAAAACAGCACCGCCCTCACCCCCGGCCCCTCTCCCAAAGGGAGAGGGGAGTCTTTGAGATGCTTTCTTATTGAGATCCCCCCTTCACGCCCGCCCGCCGGGCCGGTTATAATGATGAATCTTTCGCTTGCCAAGCACTGGAAAAGGTGACAGCCAGCCATGCCGAAGATGAAGACCCACAAGGGGACGAAGAAGCGTTTCCGCCTGACCGCCAAGGGGAAGGCCAAGCACCGGCATGCCGGCACCAGCCACCTGGCCACGCGGAAGACCCACAAGCAGAAGCGGAACCTCCGCGGCACGACCGTGGTCAACAAGGTCGAGAGCGCGCGGATCCGCAAGGCGTTGGGGGCCTACAGCTACTAGAAAACGATGCGACCGCGACCGCGGGCAGAAGAACGCTTCCCTCGTTGGGAAGGGCCCGGCTCTCGCCGATCCGTGAAAGACTGCCATGAGAACCACGCGAGGCGCGGCCCGAAACCGCGCCAAGAAACGTCTCTTTCAGAAGGTCAAGGGGTTTGTCGGCGGGCGAGGCCGCCTGCTGCGGAGCGCCAAGGAAACGCTCGTCCGCGCCGGCGCGTACGCCTACCGCGACCGCCGCGACCGGAAGCGGGAGTTTCGCAAGCTGTGGATCATCCGCATCAACGCGGCGGTCCGCCTCCGCGGGCTCCGCTACAGCGAGTTCATCTGCGGGCTCAGCCGGGCGAAGATCGCGCTGGACCGCAAGACCCTCGCCGAGATGGCCGTGAGCGATCCGGAGGCGTTTGACCAGGTGGTTGCGGCCGCGCGGGAATGCCTGGCCGCCGCGACAACGTAAGTCTGGCGCGCCCAAACTGCCGAGTTGAGCGCGTTTAGCGGGCGGGCTTGCCCGCCGTGTAACGGTTGGAGCACGCTTCCATCGGCGGGCAAGCCCGTCCGCTAGACGGCGAGAAGTGTACTTCTTCAACCCAAATCTTTCCGGCCGATGGCACTGGCGGATTTCCTGGCGGAACTCGATGCGTTGGCCCGCGAGGCGACCGCCGCGCTACGGGCGGCCCGCGATGCGGCGGCCCTCGAGGCGGCGCGGGTCCAGTATGCAGGCATGAAGAGCGGCCGCCTCCGGGCCGTGCAGAAGGGGCTCTCCGGCGTCGATAAGGCCGAGCGCCCGGCCGCCGGCAAGCGGTTCAACGAGGTCAAGCAGCTCATCGAGGCGGCGCTGGAGGAGGCGCAATCGCGGGTCGCCGGACTCGGCCCGCGCGGCGGCGGCCCCACCTCCTCGTTCGACCCTACCGTGCCCGGCCAGCAGCCCCGGCTCGGACACCTCCACCCCATCAGCCAGACCATCGAGGACCTGAAGGACATCATGGGCCGGCTGGGGTTCACCGTGGCCTACGGACCGGAGGTCGAGGATGAGTGGCATAACTTCGAGGCGTTGAATATCCCGCTTGAGCACCCGGCGCGCGACCCGCTGGACAATTTCTACCTGGCCGCCGCCGTCTCCCCTTTCCCGGAGGGAGAGGGGAGGAGTGGCGGACCGCTCTTGTTGCGAAGCCAGACGAGCACGGTGCAGATCCGCGTGATGGAGCAGACCCGCCCTCCGGTGCGGATCATCTCGCTGGGCCGCGTCTACCGCCCCGACGATGCCGACGCGACCCACTATCCGATGTTCCACCAGATCGAGGGCCTCCTGGTCGACCGGCATGTGACGATGGCCGACCTGAAGAGTGTGCTGCGGCTCTTCGCCCGGAGTTTCTTCGCCGACGACGTTCACATCCGCTTCCGGCCCTCGTTCTTCCCGTTCACGGAGCCGAGCGTCGAGGTCGATATGAGTTGGCACGGCCGATGGATCGAGATGGGCGGGGCCGGAATGGTCGACCCCAACGTATTCCGCGCCGTCGGATACGATCCGGACGAGGTTTCCGGTTTCGCCTTCGGATTGGGCATCGAGCGGATCTGCGCCCGGCGGCATAACGTGACCGATATCCGCGAGTTCTTCAAGAACGACGTTCGTTTCCTGCACCAGTTTTGATCCCCCCGACGCAGTCGGGGGGCTTTTTGTCCAATCCCCAATCCCCAATCCCCAATCCCCAATCCCCAATCCCCAATCCCCAATCCCCAATCCCCAATCCCCAATCCCCAATCCCTGCCATGATCGTCTCCTGGAACTGGCTCAAGCAGTACGTGCCGCTGGCGATGCCGATCGAGGAGTTGGAAGAACGGCTGATGATGGCCGGGCTGAACCACGAATCGACCGGCCGGGTCGGCGAGGACCTGGCGATCGACCTGGAGGTCACGAGCAACCGGCCGGACTGCCTGGGCCACGTCGGCATCGCGCGGGAGATCGCCGTACTGTGGGACTTGCCGCTGGCGGTGCCGGCGGCCCGGCCCGCCGAGGGCCCCGCGAGCGTGGCCGATCTGGTCCGCGTGCGGATCGACTGCCCGGACCTGTGCCCTCGCTACACGGCCCGGGTACTCCGCGGCGTGCGGGTCGGGCCGAGCCCCCCGTGGCTCGTGGATCGTCTCCGGACGATCGGCATCGCCGCGATCAACAATGTGGTCGACGTCTCCAACTATGTCATGATGGAATGCGGCCAGCCGCTGCACACCTTCGATTATGCGAAGCTCCGCGACCCGCTAGCGGGTACCCCGGCGATCGTGGTCCGCCAACCGCTGCCGGGCGAGACGATCGAGGCCATCGACCACAAGACGTACCGGCTCGAGCCGGGGATGTGCGTCATTGCCGACGCCCAAGTGCCCGTGGCGATCGCCGGAGTGATGGGCGGGGCGGGCACGGAGGTCGCCGAGGCTACCCGCGACGTGCTCGTCGAGGCGGCCGAGTTCGATCCGGTGGCCACGCGGACGACCGCCCGGCGGCTGGGCCTTTACAGCGCCTCGTCCTACCGCTTCGAGCGGCGGGTCGATTCGGAAGGGGTGGATTGGGCCAGCCGGCGCTGCTGCGAACTGATCCTGGAGACAGCCGGCGGCGAACTTGCGGCCGGCGCGGTGGACGTGGGACAGCCTGCCCCGCCCCGCCAACCGATCGTCCTGCGGCTGACGGAACTGCGGCGGATCCTCGGCATCGACGTCCCGCCCGAGCGGGTCCGCAAGATCCTGCTGGCCCTGGGAAACGTCGAAAAGAATCTCCCGTCTCCCGCGTGCCGCAGCGGCACGACCGGGAGGGGGGCCGGGGGTGAGGGCGGCGCCATCACCGTGATCCCACCTAGTTGGCGGCGAGACCTGACGCGGGAAATCGACCTGGTCGAGGAGATCGCCCGGATCCACGGCTACGACAAGATCCCCGAGGACGCCAGTGTCCCGATGGCCCCGTCGGCGCGGCTCCGGGAAGATCGCGTGACGGAAAAGGTCCGCCACCTCTTGACGGCCACCGGGTTCGACGAGGCCGTGACTCTTAGCGCGGTCGATGAGCCGTCGGCCCGGGCCGTCCGGGTCTGGACCGAGTCGGAGCCGCTCAGGACCCTCGTGCCCGTGATTGGCGGGGCGGACCGGCTTCGGACCAGCCTCATCCCCAGCCTGCTGGCGGCCCGGCGGACCAACGAGGCGCTGGCCAACACGGAAATCGAGTTGTTCGAGATCGCCAAAATCTACCTGCCCGCGGACCGCCTGCCGGAGGAACCGTGGATGCTGGGGCTGACCAGCGGTCGCGCCTATGCGGAGGTCCGGGGGGTGATCGAGGCGGTGGTGGCCGCCTTGCGGCCCGGCGCCGTGCTCCAGTCCGAGGAGTCGCAAGTGCCGCTGTTGGACCCACTGGCGTCGTGCCGGCTGATCATCGAAGGCCAGATGCTCGGCTACGTCGGCAGCGTGCGGCCCGATGGGCTCAAGCAGTTCGAGCTTCGCGGCCCGACCACCGTGGCGGAAGTGAAGCTCGGTCCGCTGGTGGAGATGGCCGAGCTGGTGCCGGGTTACGTCCCGCTGTCGCCGTATCCGGCCGTCGCGCGGGACGTGAACCTCGTGGTGGACGAAGCGGTTCGTTGGGCCCAGATTGCGGCCGCCGTCCGCCAGACCGCCGGACCCAACCTGGAGAGCGTCCAGTACCGCGACACCTACCGCGATCCCCAACGGCTCGGGCCCGGCAGGAAGAGCCTCCTGTTCACGGTATCCCTGCGGTCGAAGGAGTGTACGCTCACCAACCCGCAGGCCGACGAGGCTCGCGACCGCATCGTCGCCGCCTGCGGGCAGGAGTTCGGGGCCGAGCTGCGGGCACAATAACGGGGAGCAAATCCGAAATCCGAAGCACGAAATCCGAAACAAATCCAAATCTCGAAGCACCAATGACAGAAACCCGGTCGTTTGGGACATTCGGATTTCGTATTTCGAATTTGTTTAGGATTTCGTGCTTCGGATTTCGTGCTTCTTTCCGGGTTCTTACGCCTGCTCAATCGTGACCCGCACTTCCCCCTCGTCGGGGACCTCCGCGACGGCGTAGAAGCCGGCCCGGGCGGCGCCGCAGTTGGCCACCAGGGTCGGTCCCGTGCGCTCGATGCCCCGGGCCTCGTGGACGTGGCCGCAGAGGACCAAGGCCGGCTGCCTCTCTTGGATGAAGCGGCGGAGGGCGGTGCTGCCGACGTGCTGGAGGAAGTGCGTCCGGTCGCGGAGTCCGTGCGGCGGGGCATGCGAGAGGACCACGTGCCGCGCGGCCCCGTGGATCGAGGCATACCCGGCTTCGAGCCGATCGGCCAACTCCTCTTCGGAGAACTGGTACATCCCCGTTCGCCACGGCGGCATGGCCGACAGCCCGTGCAGGCCCAGGCCATGATGGACGATGCCGCGGCCGTGGAGCGAGATTCCCATCGTCAGGAGTTCCTGCTCGATCTGGGGCGAGTCGCAGTTGCCGGCGACGGCCCAGGCGGGCACTGCGGCCGCTTGCGCCTGGCGGACCAGCCGCGAGGCATCGTCGGGCGAGCCGAAATTCGTGATGTCGCCGCCCAGGAGGATCATATCGACCGGCCCCACGGCCGCCAGGATCGCCTCCAGGCGCCCGGAGGCTCCGTGCAGATCGGTGATGGCAAGTAATCGCATGCCGGGTGGATCTCCCGCACGCCAGGCACGGGTTTCACGTTCTCAGGAACGCCTCGACGTCGATTCCCGCCTCTCGAAGAATAGCTCGCAGCGTTCCTTCCGCCATGTCGCGAGCGTGATGGGGAAGGGTCACGCGGCGACCGGTCTCGGTATGACGCCATACCTCATGGCTGCCGGGACCGGGTCGATCGTAACACCAGCCGAATGCGCGCAGCCGGCGCGCCACCTCGCGGTACCTGAATCCGGACAAATGGCCCATCAGCGGATTCCCACGGGAATGACCACGTCGACCGGGCCGCCATCCGCCAATCCCGCCAGCGCCGGCGGCAACGCGTCGCCGTGCTCCAGGCACGACTCGGCGATTCTTCGCGCCAAGCCCTGTGCGACCTCCGCTGTTTCGACAATGCTGCGGCCCTCGGCCACCAGGCCCGGCACATCAGGGCTCGTCGCCACGTAGCCACCTTCTTCCAGCGGCTCGATGTGCAACCGAATCACGGCTTCGTCCATCAATGCACCTCTTCATCATGTGAGACAGTTATGGGGTGTTTCTGGTTGGTGGGGCTCGTTTCACGCGTCCCACCCCAACAGGCTATTTCCGTCCCTTCTCGATCTTCGCCCAGGTGTCGCGGAGCGAGACGGTGCGGTTGAAGACGAGCTTTTCGGGCGTCGAGTCGGGATCGACCGAGAAATAACCGAGCCGCTCGAACTGGAACCGGTCGCCCGCCCTGGCGGCCGCCAGCCCCGGCTCCAGCCGGCAGTCGGATAGCGCCACGAGCGACCCGGCGTTCAGGTTCACCTTGTAATCCGCGCCCGGCGGAACGTCGTCCGGATCGGGCTTGGTGAACAGGTGATCGTAGAGGCGAACCTGGGCCGGCACCGCGTGGGCCGCCGAGACCCAGTGGATCGTCCCCTTCACCTTGCGGCCGTCCGGCGTGTCGCCCCCGCGGGTCGCCGGATCGTAGGCGCAGTGTACCGCGGTCACCTCGCCGCTGGTGGGATCCTTCTCGATGCGGGTGCAGGTGACCAGGTAGCCCCAGCGGAGCCGGACCTCGCGGCCGGGCGACAGGCGGTAATACCCCTTGGGCGGCTCCTCGCGGAAGTCGTCCTGCTCGATCCACAGTTCCCGGCCGAAAGGCACCTTGCGCGTGCCCATGCTCGGGTCCTCGGGATTGTTGACGGCGTCGAGTTCTTCGACCTGGCCCTCCGGGTAGTTGTCGAGCACGACCCGCAGCGGCCGCAGGACGGCCATGACCCGAGAGGCCCACCGGTTCAGGTCCTCCCGCAGGCAATGCTCCAACAGGGCGATGTCGATCACGCTGTCGACCTTGGCCACGCCGATGCGGGCACAGAAGTTGCGGATGGCCTCGGGCGTGTACCCGCGGCGGCGGAGCCCGCAGATCGTCGGCATCCGCGGATCGTCCCACCCGCTGACGGAGCCCTCCTTGACCAGCTCCAGCAATCGCCGCTTGCTCATCACCGTGTAGGTGAGATTGAGCCGCGCGAACTCGATCTGCCGCGGATGGTGAATCCCCAGCTCCTCGACGTACCAGTCGTAGAGCGGCCGGTGGTTCTCGAACTCCAGCGTGCAGATCGAGTGGGTGATGTGCTCCAGCGAGTCGGACTGGCCGTGCGTGTAGTCGTAGGTGGGGTAGATGCACCAGGCGTCGCCCGTGCGGTGGTGGCTGGCGTGCAGGATCCGGTACATGACGGGGTCGCGCATGTTGAGGTTGGGCGACGCCATGTCGATCTTCGAGCGGAGCGTCCGGGAGCCGTCGGGAAACTCGCCCGCCCGCATCCGCCGGAACAGGTCCAGGTTCTCTTCGATCGAGCGGTTGCGGTAGGGGCTGTCGCGGCCCGGCTCCGTCAGCGTGCCGCGGTGCTGCCGGACTTCGTCGGCCGTCAGGTCGCACACGTAGGCCTTGCCCGCCAGGATCATCTTCTCGGCCCAATCATAAAGCTGCTGGAAGTAGCCGGAGGCGTAGTAGAGGCGGTCTTCCCAGTCGAAGCCCAGCCAGCGGACGTCCTCCATGATCGAATCGACGTATTCGACGTCCTCCTTGCACGGGTTGGTGTCGTCGAACCGGAGGTTGCACAGGCCGCCGTAGTCCCGGGCGATGCCGAAGTTCAGGCAGATCGACTTCGCGTGGCCGATGTGCAGGTAGCCGTTGGGCTCGGGCGGGAACCGCGTGTGGACGCGGTCGTACCGCCCGCCGGCCAGGTCGCTATTGATGATCTCGCGGATGAAATCGACCGGCGTCGAGCCGGATTCGGGGATGCTCATGGCTTATACCTCCATTGCCATCCATACTACTGTGCGACATGCTCAAACTGTCGAGTTGAGCACGTTTAGCGGGCGGGCTTGCCCGCCGTGTGAATCGTGCGTCAAGCGCGGCGGGCAAGCCCGCCCGCTAAACTTCGGTATTTGTTCATCAACATGACATTTCAGTTGTGTCGCACTACTACGGTATTCTATTACGTGAGAGGAACCGGTCGATCCGGGCCAGGCTTTGCTCCTTGCCGAGGATGGCGAGGCTGTCGAACAGCCCCAGGCCGATCGAGCTTCCCGTCAGGGCCAGCCGCGCCCCCTGGAGGATGTCCCCGCCGGACTGGCCTTCCGCCTGGACGAATTGGTGCGTCGGGTCTTGCAGGTGCAGGGCATCGAACGGCGCGACCGTCGCGAGCCACGCGCGGTATTTCGCCAGCCGCTCCGCCGCCCCGGGCCGGCCAAGCCACTTCTTCAGGGCCTTCTCGTCGTAGCTCAGGCGGTCGTCCGGAAGGAAGAAGTAGTCAAAATCGAGCACGTCGCCGGCCGTCTTGATGCGGTCGCCGGCGGCGGCGACTACGTGCTCCACCTTCCGCCGCAACTCCTCCGGCATGGGCGATGGCGCCAGGCCGGCCCGCTGGAGATAGGGCACGACCAGGGCCGCCTTCTCGGCGATCGAAAGCCGCTGCATGTGCCGAAGCTGGAACGCCCAAAGCTTCGCAGGATCGAAACTGGCCGCAGAATTGTTGACCCGATCGAGCGAAAAGCTCTCGATCAACTGCCCGCGGGAAAAATCCTCCGTCCGCTCGTCCAGCGACCAGCCCAGCAAGGCCAGGTAGTTGATCACCGCGTCGGGCAGGTAGCCGACCTGCTCGTAAAAGTCCACCACGACCGGATTGAACGTGTCCGGATCGGTCGCAAGCCGCAGCGCCTCGGCCACCTTGCGGCCGTGCTTCATGAGCTGGGCGAAATCGGGGTTCTTCAGATACTTGTCGAGCTTCCGCTTGCTGAGCTTCGTCTTGCTGCCCGGCTCGGCGACGAAAGGCAAATGGGCATACTGCGGCAGGTTGTAGCCGAGGGACTTGGCAATGAAGACCTGCCGCGGGGTGTTGGAGAGGTGCTCCTCGGCCCGGATCACGTGGGTGATTTGGAAATCGTGGTCGTCTACGACGTTGGCCAGGTGATAGAGGCAGGACCCGTCGGCCCGCTGGACGACGTGGTCCTGCTCGCTGGCCCACTGGACCTCGACGTTGCCGCGGACGAGGTCGGCAATGACGAGGCTGCCCTGGCGGGGCATCTTGAGGCGGACCACCGCCCGGCGGCCCTCGGCCTCGAAGCGGGCCCGGTCGGCCGCCGTCTCGGCCGCAAAGCGGCGACTATAGACAAACGGCCGCTTCTCGGTCTGGGCCGCCTGCCGCTCGGCCTGGATCTCCTCCGTCGTGGCGTAATCGTAGTAGGCCGCCCCGGCGGCCAGGAGTTGCTCGACCGCCCCGCGGTACCGGTCGCCTCGCTGCGACTGGTAGTAGGGGGCGTACGGGCCGCCGACCTCCGGCCCCTCGTCCCAGTCGATGCCCAGCCACCGCAGGCCGTGGAGGATCGGGGCCAGAGCCCGCTCGACGTTCCGCTCTTGGTCCGTGTCGTCGATGCGGAGAATGAACTGGCCGCCGTGCCGCCGAGCAAAGAGCCAGCAGAACAAGGCAGTCCGGACGCCCCCAATATGGAGGTACCCTGTCGGACTGGGGGCAAAACGCGTGCGAACGGTCATGGCGGCCATTATTCCCGATTCCCCGGGACGTGTCCACTGCGAGGGATTAGGGATTGGGGATTAGGGATTAGGGATTGGAAAAGCCCCGCGACTGCGTCGCGGGGGTGGGGATTGGAAGTCTGCGGCCTCGCACCGCCGCTCACTTGCCCCAATCGGAGGCGGTCGACTGCTGCCGCTCCGCACGCTGCTCCAGCAGCCGCCGCTTGAGTGCCTTTCGCTCGGCCTTCGTGAGCCGGCGGTCGGCCGCGGACGTGTCCGACGCAGACGCCGAGGCGGCCATGGCAGTTGGGGGTACGGCCGTGATGGGCAGGCCGGCCGCCGCGGCTCGCCGCAGGATGGGTTGCGACTGGCCGTGCGGCGGATCGACTGCCACCCATTGGTCCGTCGCCGCCGACTCGTCGTCTCCCTCCTCCTCCGGCTCGTCCGCGTCTCCTTGGTCAACCGGACCGGCATCTTCGGTGTGGCTCGCGGGTGCGGGATTGGGGAGTCGGCCCTCGGCATCAAGGATCACATGCCGGGCGTAGAGCCCCATCGCCGTCAGCAGCAGGAGATGACCGATCAAACTCGCCCCTTGGTCCCATAGGATCGTTGCGGCGGTGCTGCCGGGCACCAGCCAGCCATACCGGACCACCACGGCCACCGCGTAGCCGAGGATCGCCAGGATTGCGGCGGTACTCGCCAGCCGGCACGACCACATGTCTGCCAGCAGCCGCGAGCCCACGGCGCCGAACAGAAAGACGGCCGGAACAATCCACCAGATCGACCCGTCGCCCACCCAGCGGCCACCCAGAGGGTACCCGGTTGCCGCCGTCATGACCTCGCGGAGCCCGTCGTGCAGGTTCGTGGCGACGTCGGTAGCGACCAGGAAGCAGCAGGCGGTCGCCCAGACCCAGACGCGGTAGCGGCCCTGGTAGTCGTTTACCTTGTGGCGGCGGACGGTGTAGATCACTGCGGCGGCCAGTCCGGCCCCCAAGAGCAGGAGCGAAGAGAACCAGCGGCCCAGACTCCCGGCGGCCCCCAGGTCGAGCATGGCCAGGCGTCCGCCGCCGGGCTGCGGGACCACTTCGGGCGACACGACGTAAAGCGCCCCCAGGCCGGCGATCGCGGCCAGCCCCAGCACAAAGGCCCCAGCCAGCACCCAGAGCCGGCGGGGAACCAGGTCGGTCAGCCGGGGCTGCCGGGCAAGGAATTCCGCATCCCCATAGTTCTTGGACTTATAGTCATGGTGGGGTGTTACTCCATCCGTTATTGGGGTATTTCCTGGCCGCGGGACGCCGTCGCCGGCCGCGTATTCATCGGCCAGCAATCGCCGCCGCCGGTCGTCGCGATGTCCGCTTCCGCCGAGTGAGGAGTGCAACGACATATGGTCCACGCGGGCTAAAATACGCCGTTTCGCCTTCGGAAACGTACGACTACTCCCCGGGCACGGAATAAATGTCCTCAAAACCTGCCGTCTCTAGGAGATTCGGCATTTTCCGGCAGGGAAATCCATGACGCCGGACGGAAACAAGGGGACAGTCCCCATTTGTGCGAAGCACCCTTCGGGCCGTTCTGGCAAATGGGGACTGTCCCCTTTTTTCCCACCAGCCCCCCTAGAATTCCATTATCATCAAGATAAGTTGGATTGCCGCTCACAGGCGAGGAGACGCCCATGTCGCTGTCTATCCCGGTGGAATTGTCGATCATTTTCGTTCTGATCCTGGCCAACGGCTTTTTCGCCGCGGCGGAGATCGCGATCCTGCTGTCGCGGCGGGGCCGGCTGGAGCAGCAGGCCCGGTCCCAGGGTCCGGCGGCCCGGACGGCCCTGGAACTGGCCCGCAACCCGAACCGGTTCCTGATCACGGTCCAGGTGGGCATGACGCTGGTGGCCACGCTCACCTCGGTCTTCTGCGGCGCGACGCTGGTCCCCCGGCTGGCCGAGCGGCTCCCCATCCATCACGAAACGCTCGCGCTCGGGCTGGTCGTCCTGGCGGTCACGTTCCTGTCGGTGGTGTTCGGCGAGCTGGTGCCCAAGCAGTTGGCGCTTTCCAACGCGGAGAAATGGGCCGGTATCGTCGCCCTGCCGATACGCGGCTTTCAAGTGGTCGCCCGGCCGGCGATCTGGCTGGTGGAGCTGAGCACGAGCCTCCTTCTGGCCGTGCTCGGGGGCCGGCGGAAGTTCGACCGGTCCGTTTCGGTCGAGGACATCGAGCACTTGATTCTTTCAGGGACGAGGGAGGGAGTGCTGGAGCCGGCCGAGCAGATGGTGGCCCGCAAGGCCCTGCGGCTGGGCGACCGGACGGTGCGGGACATCATGCGGCCGCGGATCGAGATCGACGCCCTGGACGTCGACACGCCGCCGGACGAGGTGATCGGCGCCGTGGCCATGGCCGGCTTCTCCCGGCTGCCCGTCCATGAAGGCGACCTCGACCACATCATCGGTTTCGTCTACACGAAGGACCTGCTGTTGAGGCAACACATGGGCTGGCCGATCGACCTGCGGAAGCTCGTCCGTCCCGCCTTGCTGGTGCCCGAGACGCTGCGGATCGACAAGCTCCTGGAGCGGTTCCGGCAGAAGCGGACGCAGATGGCGCTGGTGCTGGACGAGTTCGGCGGAACCGAGGGCCTGGTGACCATGGAGGACGTGTTGGAGGAACTGGTGGGCGAGATCCACGACGAGCACCGGCTGGACCACGAGCAAGCGATCGTTCCTCGCGGTCCCGCGAGGTGGCTCGTCGACGCCGGCGTCGGCCTGCACGACCTCATGGAGCGGATCGGCCGGGAGTCCTCTGAAAGCGATCTGCCGGCGGAGGTCAGCACCCTGGGCGGCCTGGTGATGTGGCTCTTAGGCCGCATCCCGAAGGTCGGCGACCGCACGGCGTGGCAGGGGCTCTCGATCGAGGTCGTGGAGATGAACGGCCGCCGGCTCGAGCGGGTCCTGGTCTCGATGGAGTCGAAAGAGCACTGATTCCGGCATTCCCTTGCGTCTTTGCGGCTCGGCGCCTTTGCGTGAAGTGCCCCCCATCCTGAACCGATATCCTTGCAAGCGGCCCGTCGTAGAGGCAACGCGGCGACTGGGAAGGATATCACGCAAAGGCGCGAAGACGCAAAGACGCAGAGGAGAAGAACAAGGAAATGACTGAGAACGGCGTTGCGGCAATGCCCGTCATTTCTTGCTGCCCTTGGGCTGCGCGGTCGTGCCCTTGATTTCAATGCCGCCGTTCTTCTTCACGGTGATGAGTATGGCGGTGGACCCCTGGAATAGCTGGGCGACCGCCTTCATCGAAGGCTTCGACGTCTTGGTGAGCTGGCACATCTTGCTGTTGACCGAATTCTTGAGGACCCTGGGGTTCATCTCCGACTTCGCGGCCAGCCCGTCGAGGAGCGTTTGGAGCTTGTCCTTTTGCTCTTGCTGGAAACAGCCGATGTCGATTCGTCCGGTGGCCTCGACGTAGGGCGGCCCGGAACGGCCCTGGACAGGGCCGATCACGCGTTCGATCGCGGGGTCGCCCGCCAGCGCGACACTGCCGCCCAGCATGAGTGCGAGCGTCCAAAACACAGGTCGTTGTTTGATGAATGCCATCTTCTACGGTCCTTTCTTCCTGTGGTCTTGCAAAGTTTCGATTCCCCTCACCCCGGCCCTCTCCCGGAGGGAGAGGGGGACTCCTCTCCCGCTCCCGGAGGCTGTGCCATGCCAGGCCGGCGGAGCAGGTCGAGGAGGTACCGGCCATAGGCGTTGTTTTGCCGTTGCGCCAGTTTCGCCAGCGCATCGGACGAGATGAATCCCTTGAGCCAGGCCACTTCTTCGATGCAGGCGATTTTCAGGCCCTGGCGATCTTCGATCATCTGGACGAAGTTGGATGCCTGCAGCAGCGATTCGTGCGTGCCCGTGTCGAGCCAGGCGAAGCCGCGGCCCAAAACCTCGACGTACAATTGCCCGCGCCGGAGGTAGGCGCGGTTGACGTCGGTGATTTCCAGCTCGCCGCGCGGGGAAGGGCAAAGTCCGGCCGCAATCTCCACCACCTGGTTGTCGTAGAAGTACAATCCGGTGACGGCATAGGGGGATTTCGGCTGCCGGGGCTTCTCCTCGATCGAGACCGCGCGGCCTTCGGCGTCGATCTCGACGACGCCGTATCGCTCCGGATCCTTGACCACGTAGGCGAAGGTGGTGGCGCCCTGGCGGCGGCGGACGGCCCGCTCCAGCGTCTTCTGGAACGACTGGCCGTAGAAGATGTTGTCGCCGAGGATCAGCGCCACGGTGTCGCCGCCGATGAAATCCCGCCCGATGAGAAATGCCTGGGCCAGTCCCTCGGGCCGCGGCTGGACGGCATAACGGATCGAGATGCCCAGCGGCTCCCCGTCGCCCAAGAGCCGCTCGTAAGAGCCAATGTCCTCCGGAGTCGAAATCAGCAGGATGTCGCGGATGCCCGAGAGCATCAGGGTCGACAAGGGGTAATAGACCATGGGCTTGTCGTAGACGGGCAGCAGTTGTTTGCTCAGGGCGAGGGTGACGGGATGGAGCCTGGTCCCGGAGCCGCCGGCCAGGATGATGCCTTTCTGACACACAGGGGCCGTATTCATGGGGTCCTCCGCGGCCTTAGGGACAATCGCAAGCAAGAGCCTATTCTAATCCAGATGGGGTAGACGATGACATGTTGGTACGAAACAAGCTATTCGACGACGGCGGCGCCGTCGGTCGCCTGGCAAACGTAGACCGCCGGCACGTGGCTGGTCTTGGCCTGGTAAGCGGCGGTCGTCGAGCGGACGAAATCGTCCGCCGCCTCGGCCCGAACGATCGCCACCGCACAGCCGCCGAAGCCGGCGCCGGTCATTCTCGCGCCGTGGCAGGCCGGATGGGCCTGGGCACAGGCGGCCATCACGTCCAGCGCGTCGCTGGACACTTCGTAATCGTCCCGCAGGCTCGCGTGGCTCTCGTTCATCAGGCGGCCCAGGGCGGCCACGTCGCCGCGCCGCATCGCCTCGACCGCCCGGAGCGTCCGATCGTCCTCGGTAATCACGTGGCGGGCGCGGCGGCGGGTGGTCGGGTCCATGCCGTCCGATTTCTTCTGGAACATCTCGGGACTTACGTCGCGGAGGGCGCGGACGCCGAAGAACTTCGCCGCCGCCTCGCATTGGCTCCGCCGCTCGTTGTAGGCCGAATCGACCAGCCCGCGGCGGGTGGCCGTATCGAGCACGACGACCGCGGTGCCCTTGGGCAGCGGGGCCGGCTCCAGGGCCAGCGAGCGGCAGTCGATCAACATGGCGTGGCCTTTGCGGCCGGTGGCCGAGATCAACTGGTCCATGATGCCGCAATTGACCCCGACCCACTGGTTCTCGGCCCGCTGTGCGAGCCTGGCCATCTTGGCCGGCTCCCAGGGGAGGTCGCTGGTGGCGGAGAAGGCCCTGGCGCAGGCCACTTCCACGGCGGCCGAGGAGGAGAGGCCGGCGCCGACCGGGACGTCGCCCGCCAGGACGCCCTCCCAGCCGCGGAGCTTGTGCCCGGCGTCCTGGAGGACCCACGCCACGCCCTTGAGGTACTCGATCCAGCCGGCCTTCTCGTGCCGCAGGTCCGCGAGCGAGAACTCGCCGGACTGCTGGTAGTCGATCGAATGGACGACTACGCGGGCGTCGTCGCGGGGCGCCAGTGCGATCCAGGCCGCCCGGTCGATGGCCAGCGGCAGGACGAAGCCGTCGTTATAGTCGGTGTGTTCGCCGATCAGGTTGACCCGGCCGGGGGCGCGGACGACCCAGCGCGGCGGCCGGCCAAAACGATCGGTAAAGTGTCGCAGAACGGTGGCTTTGTCTAATGGCATGTTGACAACTCGCTGGGTTGATAGCTGGGCAGGCTGCTGACTGTTATTCGCCTTCGATCTCGTTGGGAATCGTGCACTGTCGCCGGGCGGCCAGGGCCCGGGCATCCTTATAGAAATCCTCGAACGACTCGGACTTTTCAATCCATGACGCGAGCGGCGCGCCGGCGACGAAACGGGCGATTCGGTCCTTGGCGGCTTCCCTGCCGACATCGCGCTGGCCGAGGCCGAAGGCCCTGTCAACGAAGCCTGAGGGATCGTCCGCCGGGATGTCTTCGATATGGCAGCCCAACTCGTTGGCCAGCGCACGACGGTCGGCCGCAAGCCAGCACTCGATATTCCGCTGGGCAACGCCAAAGACGCACAGGTGTCGGCAATCCTGGGGAATCTTCTCGCCCTCGCGCCGTTTCACGTCCCGCCACGGATTCACGTCGGAATCCGTAAGGAACACGAGGTAATCGCACCGTTTGTCGTCGCGGAGGTCCGACAGGGCGTTGGCGACCTCGCGGCGAAGCGAAATACCGGACTCGCCGCGAAACTTAGGCGGAGCCAGGTCAGCGCCTGGGCACCACCGCCTAACGAGGCCACGAACGAGCGCCTCATCAGCCGATCCCTGGACGTAGCAGCCGATCCTCATCCGAGCATCTCCCGAAAGTGCTGCTCGCCCAGAGGGAATTTCTCAAGGCGCCTCGTGACCAGCTCGGGGTCAGGCTGTCTGATCGACGAGTGGTATTCGCCCCGCTTCATCACGAAGATGCTGTCGAGGCGATTGTCGAAGAGATCGATGAAGTACGGGGAGTGGGAGGTGAAGATCAACTGCTGAGGCGGATCGGCCTCGCCGGCGAGTTGCAGCAACGGCTTCAGGCAGCCGACATATATCCCGTTCTCGGGCTCCTCAATAATCCGCAGAGAGGTCATACCGCCCTGCGGCTGCCCAAAAAGCACGTAAAGCAAGGCGAGGTATCGCAGGGTTCCACCCGAGGCGTTACCCGCAGGCAGCCTATGCCTGTTCCGGCTCTGAAACGCCATAAAAACCTTGTCTTTCGTCGGAACGCCGAAGTTGATCACGTCAATCGACGGATCGAACTCGCGCAGGCACCTGAGCAGGTTGCGGTACTCGCGCTCGTTTTCCATTTTGAGCTGGTAAATGACGGATCCGAGGTTGTCGCCGTTGGTATTGAGGACAGTCCAGTCTGCAAGATGTTTGGAGCCGCGCAAGGCCTCTAATGACAGGTCATAGTACTGCCAGGAGGTGATATACTTTCTGAAGCAGTTCGCGCGCGGATTCGTTCCCGTCTCGTACAAGCGATTGAGCATCGTAGTGTCGCGCGGGGCCGCAGTTTCGGCGTAGGCCGTCCGTCCTTCGGCGAATTCCGTTTCGTTGAGAAGCCGCACGCCCCGCGGAGAGTTGTCGAGCAGGAGTGCCCGATCGCGCCCCCCCCAGGTCGCGTAGAGCAGTTCGTTCTGCACGTCGAGCACCGAGCCGGACGTCGTGGACCGGCAGAGCATCGTGAGGCGGTACTCGAATGACACCGGTTCGTTCTCGTAAGAGACGGCAGCCTTGGCTATCAAGTCGACGGTCGGCTTGTCGAGCGTCCAGTTGGGCAGTCCCGCCGCCCCGCCAGCCGTTTGCTCCGCGCATTCGGACAGCGGCAGCCGCGTTGTCCCGGAGAGAAAGCGGAGGGCCTCGCAAAGGTTCGTCTTCCCCGCGTTGTTCGTGCCTAAGAGCAGGTTCTGCTCGTGAGGCCGAAAGGTCACGTTGATCAGCGACTTGAAGTTATCGACGGTAAACTCTTCGAGCATTGGAGGGGCCTCGCATTAACGTGGGTCGATTCCGGGGCCGCGCGGGAAAACCACCATTTTCCCACCGGGAATGCCGTCTGTCTATCCTGCCGACCAGGCCGGATCGGGCTTGGCAAGTATTTGCGGGACAACGCCGCGCTGGAGCGCGGCCACCGCGGCCTCGGCGTCGCGGACGGCGTCGGCGTCGGCGTGGGGCTCGATCGCCAGTTCGAACGTCCGCGATTGGCCGGGCGAGAGCACGGCGACCCGCCCGGCCCGCTTCTCGAACGACTTCGCGTTGGGGAAGTTGATGCCCGGCTCCAGGCCCGTCACGTAGCCGTCCACGGCTGCCTGGCAATTCTTCCAAAGAGTAAAGCAGGGGAGTTGGCTCTTCGCGAACCGGAGGCTCACCCCCTGCGTACCGGCGGCGTTGCGGAGGAGGGCCTGCGTCCGGCCGGCGGCGTCGGCCGCCAGATCGAAGAAGAAGCACGATTCCGGAAGCCCCGGCGTCTCCGGGCCATAGGTGCTCCACGCGGCCCCCTCCCGCGCGGCGACGGCGTCCCGCGGGGCCATCTTCCGCACCGGCAGCACGACCTTCGCCCCGGGAGTCAGCAGCGGCAGCCCGAAGTTGACGTGATAAAGCAACTCCAGATCCACCGGCTCGGCCGACAGGCTGGTGATCGTGTCGGTGACGACGAGTCCGGGGCGGTCCACCCGGGTCGAAACGCTCGATTCCAGGCGGAGCTTGTTGCCGAACAGGCGTGCCTCATCGACCGTGCCCGTGACGCAGACGCTGCCCAGGTCGCCGTCGATGGTCACTTCGAGTTTGTGGGCGGGGGTGTTGGCGATCTTGCCGTGGAGGCCGTGGAGGAGGCGGCCGTCGGGCGAGAACTCGGGTGCCCCGTTGCTCTCCAGGCCGCAGCGGACCAGAAATTCGTCGAAGCCGTCGAGCCAGCCCAGCCCGCCGGGGTCCGACAGGCGGACCAGGGCCGGGTGGACCGGGCCGCGGACCGGCGACCGCCAGCCGAGATCCAGGCTGCCGCGACCATCTTTCGAATGGTGCCCGGCCTTCCAGATGCCCATGCCGCGGGTGGGCAGCAGGGTGAATCGGAAGTCGCCGCTGCGGACCTCGACGACCTCAACCCCCCGTGACCGCCCGGCCTGAAGTGTCCGCTTGCTGACCGAGTAGCAGGCGGCCGGCCCGCCGACATGCTCCGGTCCCAAGACGATCTGGTCGACGTAAAGGTCCTGGTCCTGGTCGATGAGCGTCCAATGGCGACTCGCCATGAGCATTCCTTTCGTTCTTCTGTTCTGGTTGACTGCCGCGTGCGCGGTCTGATCGGGGGCCGCCGGTTATTGGCTTTGGTCGAGGCGAGGCGCGTATTCCAGGGGGCGTCCTTCGCCGAGCGCAGGGGAATCGGGGGACCACGCCAAACGTCGAGTTGTCGGCTCGAGTCTTGGGGCCGCGTAAATGAACCTTTGGTCGTACTGCCGATAGAGCTTGTCGAAGAACTCTCCGACAAGCAGGGGGCTGCCTTCCAGCGGGAAAGTCTTGAGGATTTCGCCCACATGAGGCGCATCGGGGTTGACCAGGGTCAGGGCGACAGCCTCGTATTTTGTCGTTTCATTGCGAACGTCGTCTCGACCGGCCAGACGTGCCATGACGTCATGGTAGCGAGAAATTGCATCTGAGACCTTGCCGTCTTGGCACACGGCGACATCGTTCGGGTGGACGCCCTCCCCCTCTCGGGTCGCGCGGAGCACCTGAAGGAATCCATAAACCAAAGCGGGGTAGGAGATATGCAAGTTGGTGCAATCCCCGACCGCTTCCTCCATGCGGTTGGTGAGATTCCGAAACGCATTCAGCGTTCCTTTCAGAGACACGGCGATTACCGGGCCGATCCCCTCCTTGGCGACAACCACGTCGACGTCCTTCGTCTTCAGACCGCCCAGGATAGTGCGTTCGCCCGAACGACCCGCCTCGGGTCTATGTTCGAGGATGGTCTTCGGACCATGTTGTTGGACCGTGAAGGGAGGACGGGGGGTAATCTCGTCCGGATGAAAGCCGCCCTCAATGACAAGACGACAAGCGACGTAGAAGTGCAGCGGCTTGATATGGCCCGCGCCCTGGTGGCCGGATACATTCTCGACAAAAGCACTGAGCGCATCACGAAGGCTAATCCAGTGGCAAACAGGCGGCGTTCTTGCCATGATGTCTCCAGGTTCGTAGGATGTCGAGCCCTTCGGCGATTTGGGCCTCTTGATTTCGCACCCGAGGCGAACGGCAAACCAGCAACGTATTGCCGGCCTCGCGCGGTTCGAGCTTGAGCATTCCACCGCCTAACGGATGTCCTTCAAGCTCGCAGCTTAACTGAGTGACTGGTTGATACCATCTTGCCTGCAACTCCCCGAGAGCCATTCTTCCATTGAGCCTCACGACGTGAACGGAATTGGTGGCAACGCACTTGGCGTCATTTGCAAGAAGGACGGGCGATTTCCCGCTCATGTATGATAGGAACGCATGGGGAACGTTCACGTCGGGAACGACATACCATGGGCTGCGGTTGCGGCACTTATACGTCTTCCGGGCGATTCTGCCTTCCGGGGAATCGAGATACTCGCGGATTGACTGCGGGAGTTCATCCGACTTGTCCAGGTGTAACAAGAGCATGGGCTCGTCTCGCCGACGCCACTTCTCGAGGGTCGAGCGGGTGATTGCCGTTCCGACGAGGCATCGGCCGTTACGAACGGCCGGCCGGAGGAATCGCTCGGGGATTCGCGCCCGCTGGGCCTCGGTTGGCCTGAGGTGAAAGAAATCATTTGCGCCCGTCACGTAGCCGATCCCCACCCGCGCTACGTCCTTCAGGCGCAGGGAATCGGGGGAGTCGGCCAGATCGCGATACAGCGATCGCACGTCCGGGGGGAGCAGGTATGGGCGAAGGCGGCAGCCCCATGAATGCCACTCATCGAGCGGAACGAGGACGTCCGCTCTTGGTGGCGACTCGACAAACCGAAAGTTGTCGATGGTCGAAAGGGCAAGGCGTCCTGTTCGCCCCCCAAGCCCATCGCAATACAATAACCAGCAGTCTTCCGAAAGCTCAGGGAAGAGCTTACGGCGAATCGCTATTACCTGGACCCAATCGAACTTGGCCGCCAGAAACTTCAGGACCGGTCGGGCATAGGGGGCGTGTCCGATCTCCGCGGGAACGACAAATGCCATGCGTCCTCCCGGCTTCAAGACGGTGGACGCGGCAACAATAAATGGTGCCCACGAGGATGTCAGCGATGAGAACTTGGCGCCGTGGGCGGCACATATCGCAATGGCCCGGCGGCGCGTATCCCCCCCAAAGTGTTGGTATCTGATGAAGGGCGGGTTTCCGGCCGCGCATGCGAATCGCTCGTGGGTTTCAGTGGCCCAGGCGAAGAAATCACCTTCGTAGATCCGTGCCCCGGGAGCCGCTCGGTGAGCACCGCGAGCGGCCGCCGAGTCCCGCTCGATCCCAACACTGTTAGGATGCGCAGCGAGAAATCGTCCGTCGCCGCATGCAGGGTCAAGAAGGCGGTCCTCACCGGAAGGAGATACCCACCTGACGAGGGATGCTACGACCTCACCTGGCGTGTAGAACGACCCGGATTGCTTTCGGAGCGCCAATTCCATGCGATCGATCCCGAAGGGCATTCCACCCCGCTTGCGCCCACCCGGCTGCTCTTCGCACCCTGACATGACCACGACCGCGGCCAGTGTCATGTGGATTAGTCTAATCCCGTTTGTCACCACCGTCAATTAGGGGGACTCCGTGGGGACAAGTCCTCAAAGCAACTGCCCCTCACTTGCGGATCGGGAGCCTGCGGAGTACAAAGGGACGTAGTTTACGCGGAACTGAAGACAACAATCGTCAGACAGGTCGCGTACAGGTCATACATACGGCAGTCCGATCACTGGGAGCAACCGATCATGTGTGCATCCTCCGTAGTGAAGACCGATAACGTGGGGGCGATTCTCCGCCGGGCGTTGGACGCCGGGCAGGGCCTTTTGCGGCTCACGCCGACCTGGGTGCCGCGGAACTTCCTCCATCCCGGCAAGCGGATCAAGCTGGCGCCGACCGACTGGTACGCGCTGGGCACGCACCGCGGCGGCATCGACGAGCGGTGGTTCGCCAGCACGACCGAGGCCGCCAACGACGGCCGGGCCGCCGACGAAGGGCTCAGCTACTGCGTATTCGAGGGCCAGCGGTTCCTCCTCCGCGACGCCGTGGCCGAGGCGGGGGCCCGCCTGATCGGCAAGGCCATGTTCGACGAGTACCGCCGATGGCCCGTCTACTCGAAATTCTTCGACAACATGGGCCCGATCCCCCATCACATGCACCAGAAGGACGTGGACGCCGCGCGGACCGGCCAGCAGGGCAAGCCCGAGTGCTACTATTTCCCCCCCCAGCTCAACGCGGCCGAGAACCACTTCGATTACACCTTCATGGGCCTGGAGCCCGGCACCACGAAGGCCGACGTCCGCCGCTGCCTGGAAAACTGGGACAAGGGCGACAACGGCATCCTGGACCTCACGAAGGCCTACCGGCTGAAGGCGGGCACCGGCTGGCTGATCCCCGCCGGCGTGCTGCACGCCCCCGGCTCGATGTGTACCTACGAGCCGCAGTGGGGCTCCGACGTCTTCGGCATGTTCCAGTCGCTGGTCGAGGGACGCGAGGTGCCCTGGGACCTCCTGGTCAAGGACGTGCCCAAGGACAAGCACCGCGACCTCGATTACATCATCGGGCAGCTCGACTGGGAGAAGAACGTCGATCCCCTGTTCAAGGAGCACAACTACGTCGAGCCGATCATCGACGAGTCGTGCTCGGGCAAGGGCTATACCGACCGCTGGATCGACTACGGCCATTTTGACGGCGATCAGAAGGTCTCGGCCAAGGAGTTGACGGTCGAGCCCGGCGCCAAGTGCGTCCTGCGGGACCCCGGCGGGAGCGGCTGGATTACGGTCGAGGGCGCCGGCCGGATCGGAAAGCTGGCGATCCAGGCGCCCGTGATGATCCACTTCGGCGAGGAGCCGTGGGACGAGGTCTTCATTACGCACGAAGCGGCGACCGGCGGCGTCGAGATCGAGAACACCGGCGGCGAGCCGCTGGTGTCGCTCCGGTACTTCGGCCCGGCGGTACACAAGAAGATGCCGATGATCGGGGATCATAGAAAGAGGAAGTGAGCGGAAGTACGGAAGACCTGCCAACGGAGTACGACGTCGTCGTGCTTGGCGCCGGCCTGGCCGGACTGACCGCGGCGAATATGCTGGCGCGGGCCGGGCACTCGGTCCTGCTCCTGGAACAGCACGACAAGCTGGGGGGGCTGGCGACCTGGTTCCGTCGGCCCCAAGGCCGCGTCTTCGACGTCTCGCTCCACGGATTCCCCGTCGGCATGATCAAGAGTTGCCGCCGCTACTGGACGGCCGAGATCGCCGATTCCATCGTACAACTCAAGAACATCCGGTTCGACAACCCGATGTTCACCCTCACGACCACCTTCGACCGGGAAGACTTCACCCGGCTGCTGGTCGAGCGGTTCCAGGTGCCGGCCGAGAAGGTCCGGGCGTTTTTCGACGCCGCGAGGGCCATGAACGCCTACGACGATCCGGCGCTCGGGACCGGGGAGATGTTCGAGCGGTTCTTCCCGGGCCGGGAGGATATCGTGCGGCTGCTGATGGAGCCGATCACGTACGCCAACGGCTCGACGCTGGAAGACCCGGCCCTCGCGTACGGCATCGTCTTCTCGAACTTCATGTCCAAGGGGGTCTACACGTTCCAGGGCGGCACGGAGCGGCTCGTGAGGCTGATGGCCCGGGAACTCCGCAACAATGGCGTCGACATCCGGGTCCGCGCCCGCGCCGAGGCGATCCGGGTGTCCGGACGGCGCGTCGAGGGCGTCGTCGTTCTCGGGCGGCTCATTCGGGCCCGGGCCGTCCTCTCCAATGCCAACCTCAAGGAGACCATCTTCGGCCTGGTCGGCCCAACGCACTGGGACGCCGATTTCCTGGAGCAGGCGCGGGCGGTGCGGCTGAACAACTCCAGCACCCAGGTCTACCTGGCACTGCGGCGGGGCGAGACGATCGACGAGGCGGCCTGCGGCGACCTGCTGTTCAGCTCGACCGCCCCCGCCTTCCGGACCGAACTCTTGCTGAGCCCCCGGGTCACCAGCCGGACCTATTCGTTCTACTATCCGCGGCTGCGGCCGGGGACGGACCGGTGCTCGATTGTGGCGAGCACGAACGCCCGCTGGGCCGACTGGGCGGGTCTCGGGCCGGCCCGGTATGAAGCGGCCAAGCAAGAGCTGATCGCCGGCACGCTGGACACCCTCGAGAAGTACGTGCCGGGCATCCGCGAAAAGGTCGATTGGACCGAGGCCGCCACGCCCCGGACCTTCCGGCGATACACGCTCCACCTGGAAGGGGCCAGTTTCGGCACGAAGTTCGAGGGGTTGGCGGTCAGCCGGGCCGTCCCGCACCAGGTCGCCGGCCTCTACCACGCCGGCAGCGTGGGCATTATCATGTCGGGCTGGCTGGGAGCGGTCAATTACGGCGTCATCGTGGCCAACGAAGTTGACGCCGCCCTGATGGGGAACGAGCCGTTTAGCGGGCGGGCGTGCCCGCCGTGCAACGCGCGGAACAAGCCATGCTGCTACCCGGCGGGCAAGCCCGCCCGCTAAACGAGGATTTCCCATGAGCCTTGACGAGATCAAGAAAGCGATCCCGCACCGCGAGCCGTTCCTGCTGGTCGACCAGATCGTCGAGCACCAGGAGCGAAGGATCGTGGGGACGAAGGTCTTTACCGGCCGGGAAGAGTTTTTCGCCGGCCACTATCCGGACTGCCCCATCGTGCCGGGGGTGCTCTTGTGCGAGGCGGCCATGCAGTGCGGGGCGGTCTTGCTGGCCGAGCACCTGGCTGCCGGGGCGGCGGCGGGAAAAGTGCCGGTCGCCACCCGGATGAACGACGTTCGGTTCAAGCGGATCGTCCGGCCCGGCGATACGATCCGCATGGAGGTCGAGTTGGTCGAGCGGCTCGGCGATGCGTTCTTTCTGAAGGCCCGGGTGACCGTGGACTCCGAGGTGGCGGTGCGGTTTGAGTTTGCCTGCACGGCCGCGCCGATGCGCGAAACCGCAAGCGGATGAGCGGGAACTGCGAAGCCGCAAGCGGCCAAGGACACGGCGGGCAAGCCCGCCCGCTAAACTCAAATCCCCAAATCCCCAAATCCCTTCCCCATGGACTTCCTCCAGATTTCCGGCAAGTCGATCCTGATCTTCGGCGTGGCCAATCGCAAGAGCGTGGCGTGGCATATTGCGCGGGTGGTGACCGAGGCGGGGGCCCGCTGCGTCTACGTCGTCCGCACCGACGAGATCCGCGACCAGGTCTCGAAGCTGGCGGGCCCCGCCGACGTGCTCGTCTGCGACGTCGAGCACGAGGACGAGATCGCCCGGCTCCGGGGGCAACTGGTCGCGCGGAACGAGAAGTTCCACGGGCTGGTCCACTCGATCGCGATGGCCGACTACGCGGACGGAATGAAGCCGTTTCACGAGACGCCGAAGAATGCCTTCCTGCGGGCGATGGACGTCTCGTGCTATTCGCTCGTGGCGATTTCGCGGGCGGTGGCGGACCTGCTCGACCCGGACGCCTCGGTCGTGACGATCTCGATCTCGACCACCCGCATGGCCAGCGAAAGCTACGGCTACATGGCGCCGATCAAGGCGGCGCTGGACTCGTCGCTGGCCTTCCTGGCGAAGTCGTTCAGCCGGTTCTCCCGCGTGCGTTTCAATGCCGTGGCGGCGGGGCTGCTGAAGACTTCGGCCTCGGCGGCCATTCCGGGCTACGTCGATGCCTATCTCTACGCCGAGCAGGTCATCCCGCGGAAGGAGGCCCTCGCAACGGAGGAGGTGGCCCACGCGGCCGCCTTCCTGTTGAGCCCCCGCTCCAGCGGAATCAACGCCCAGCGGATCGTCGTGGACGCGGGTATGTCGATCAACTATTTTGATCGCGACCTGATCCAACGGGCGATGAGACCCTGACGGGTCAAGCACCAAATCCGAATGTCGAAATCCTAAACAAATTCAAAATCCGAATATCCAAAACGCACCCGACGTTTCTGTCATTGGGATTTCGTAATTTGGATTTGTTTCGGATTTCGGGTTTCGTATTTCGGATTTGCTAGGTCTCTTCCGCCTCCTCCGCCGCGGCGACCACCACCTGGTTGCCTTGAATCCGTACCACCCGGATCCGGCTGCCGCGGATGATGAAGTCGCCGTCGGTCAGGACGTCCACGTACCGCTGGCCGAAACGGGCTTTGCCGCCGGGTCTTAGCGGCGAATGGGCGATCCCCTCGTCACCGACCCGGACCGCCTCCTGCCCGCCGGCCTCGTGCCCGCCGGCATCGTGCCGGCCGGAATCCTCCCCGCCTGCCGCGCCCGGGGGCGCCGGCGCGTCGGGCGGGGCCAGCATCAGTCGGCCGAAGACCGGCAGCGTGCCGAAATGCCGGCTGATGAACACCGCGGCGATGGTGAAGACCACCCCCGACGCGAGGATCATCATCAACGTACCGGCCAGCTCCTGGACCTGTCCGCGGGTCTCGGGCACCAGGAACCCCTGCGTTACCATAATGAGGCTGACGACCATCAACGTGACGCCCGAGAGGCCGGCGACGATCGAGCCGGGGACGACGAACAACTCGACGGCCATGAACGCCACGCCCAGGACGAACAGGACGACTTCCAGCCAGCCGGCCGTCCCGCCCAGGAAGTGGCTCCAGAAGAGGATCGTGAACGCGGCTGCCGCCAGCAGGCCGCCGACGGCGGTGCCGGGCATGGTGAACTCCAGATAGAGCCCCACCAGCCCGAGCACCAGCAGCAGGCCCGTCATCCACCAGGAGTTCAGCACATCGATGGTCGTGTCGATCGCGCCGGGCTGGAGCACTTCCAGCGAGTCCAGCGAGAGTC
The DNA here is from genome assembly GCA_050014815.1 of Thermoguttaceae bacterium. Lineage (GTDB taxonomy): Bacteria > Planctomycetota > Planctomycetia > Pirellulales > Thermoguttaceae > JBEKCP01. Next base: position 35,608 of record JBEKCP010000002.1, read on the forward strand.
GCTCGGCCAACTGCTTGCGGTCCGCGACGATCGCCTGGGCCAGCCCCAGTTTTACGGCGTCGGTGCCCGTCACGTCGAGGAAGTTGCCGCCGCCGGTGCCCTGCACGGTGCCGGTGCCGAGCTTCTTCCAGCGATCGGGGTCTTCGTCGATCTCGCGCTGGGACAGGTAGCCGGTCTTTCCGGTCTTGGCGTCTCGGACCCGATAGACGGCCAGGTCGCCGTCGACCATGGCCTCGGCCAGCGCCGGCGGCCGCCCCTTGGCGGTGGCGAGGCTGCGCATCTGGACCGCCAGGTCGCTGACGATCTTCCGCGGGGCGAGGCGGAACAGGGCGTCTTCGCCCAGCACCACCGGGCGGGCGTCTCCCAGCCGCGCGGCGGGCGCCATGAGGATCTCGTCGCAACCCAGCGCGGCAATGGCCGCGCCGCTCAGGGCCTTCTCGGGGACATAGGCGACCGTGTGGGCCCATCGCAGGTCCCGCATCCGCTCGGCAATCCGCAGGCTCTCTTCCAAAAGGCCGCCGGGACTCTCGATTTCGAGAATCACCAGGTCGGCGCCCTCGTCCCGGGCGACGGCCAGCTTCCGGTCCAGGAATCGCTCCAGGCCGGGGGTGATCACGCCCTCGAAGCGGATCAACACGCCGTGCGTGTACTTGGGCTGCTCGGGGGGTTCAGCCGCAGCCAGGCAAGTACCAAATCCAAAAATCCAAATCACAAACAAATCCAAAACACGAATTCCCAATGTTCCACACGCCGGTGTTTCGGTCATTGGAATCTTGGTGATTAGAATTTGTTTGAGATTTGGCATTTGTGATTTTGAATTCATTGGCTGCCCCAGTCGATGCCCAACATGACGACGTTGATTCCCGAGCCGATCCCCAGCAGGGCCACGCGGTCGCCGGACCGCACGTGGCCCTGCTCCAGCCCCATGGCAGCCGTGATCGGCAGGGCGACCGAGCCCATGTTGCCCAACGTCTCGAAGGTCGTGAAGTCTCCCGCCGGATCGAGTTTCAAGGTTTCCAGCAGCAGCTTGCGATGGGCGCGGCCCACCTGGTGGCAGAAGGTCTTGGTCGCGCCGCAGGCGGCCCATCCGACCTGATCCAGGAACTCGGGGAAGGCATCCCGGGCGGTCGCGACGCCTTCGTACAGCAGAGTCTCGGAATCGGTCGCCATGAGCAGTCCCGGCTCGCCGGTCTCGGCGACGCCGCCCTGGCACAGACGACATTGCTCGGAGTTTGTCCGGGCGATGCCTCCCCGGAGCCGGTTGCCCGTCCGGCTCAGCCCGCGGTCGACCAGCAGGATCGCGGCGCTGGCGGAGCCGATGGTGAGGGACGCCATGGCGGGCTTGATGTCGGCCCGGGAAAGCGACTCGTCCGAATTCAACTGCCGGATCGTGCTCTCCAGCAGGGCCCGGCTGTCTTCGGTCCCCATGACCAGTCCGGCGCGGATGCGGCCCAGCTCGATCATGTCGGCCACCTGCAGCACGCCGCTCAAGAGGCCCAGGCAGGCGTTGGAGACGTCGTACACGGCACACTGGCGGGACAATCCGAGCCGCTGGTGTACGACGCAGGCCGTGGCCGGCTCGAGGAAATCGCGGCACACCGAGCCGTGTACCACCGCGCCGACGTGACGGCGGTCCAGGCCGGCGGCCACGAGCGCCTTCTCGGCGGTCTCGGCGCTCGGCCCGCTCGGCCGAGTGCCTCTCGGCCAGAGCCGCCGCCGGCCGATGCCGCTCATCAGCTCCAGGCGGCCCTCGGGCAGCCGCAGCCGCCGGTACAAGGGGGCAAGGCGGGCCTCGATCTCATCGGACGTCACGACCTCATCGGGCAAGGTATACGCGATGGATTCCAGGCAGACGCTCTGATACAACATTGTGGATTCCCACAAATGCTAGCTTTGCTTCTATACAGAATGTTGTACCGGAGGTTGCCGCCGGCCTCAAGATACCGGAAATCCTTGCAAGTCCCGCGGGTTCTTTCTAAACTCCGGGCGACTTGCATTTCTTACAAGGAGGCGACGCGCCCAGCGCAGAGGAGAATCCAGCCCAGCGATAGGACATAGGGACATCGCTCCGGCGTCATGGTCTACGCGGGCCGCCCCGCACGATATTAGACCAACTCGACGCCGCTGGGACAAGGACTTTCGACGGGACGTCAGGGATCGACGGCCTGGATCGCTTCGCTTCGGCGTGGTTCGATCAACCGCCGGTCCCGGGCTTCGCTTCCGGGAATCTCTTTCTCCCTGCCGGCTTTCCCCCATGGCGATCCCTGGGCGACTTCCCGTCACCCGACACAGGACGTGTCAGAAAAGGAGTTCATGATGGCTTCCAAACTGCTCATCGGGATCAATGCCGATTACCGCGGGATGCGCAAGGACACCCCGGCCTACTTGTATCTGTACGCCGGTTACTTCGACGCCGTCGTCAAGGCGGGGGGGGTGCCGATCATCATTCCGCCCCTGAAGGACCAGGGCGACCTGGACCGCGTGTTGGACGCGCTGGACGGAGTGGTGCTGGCGGGCGGTGCCGACCTCGATTCCCGCAACGATGGCTTCATGCTCCACCCGTCGATGCGGCTGTTGGACCGCCGCCGCGAGGAGTTCGACCGGATGCTGGTGCGATCGGTCGCCCAACGGCGAATGCCCATCTTCGGCATCGGCTGCGGCATGCAGCTCTTGAACGTCTCGCAAGGCGGCAACCTTTTCCTGCACATCGCGGAAGACGTGCCGCGGGCCCTGCCGCACCTGGACGCCACCGATCCAAACCACCGTCACGCCCTGGTCGTCGAGATGGGGTCGCTGATGGATCGCGTCTACGGCGAGGGCGAGATCCGCGTCAACAGCCTGCACCACATGGCTCTGGATGAGATCGCGCCGGGGTTCGCCGTGACGGCCCGGTGCCCCGACGGCATCGTCGAGGCCATCGAGAGCACCCAAGACGACTGGTTCGCCATCGGCACCCAGTTCCACCCCGAGAACGATTCGGCCTCGGCCTTGGACCAGCGGATCTTCGACGAGTTCGTCGAGGGAGTAGCGGCGCAATCCGGCGCTATGAAACTGGTAGCGGCGTGAGGTTGCTGGTGGGGCTCGCTGCGCTCGACCCACCCTACACTCTGCATTTCTTGCTGCCCGCCCTCACCCTAACTACCGAATCAGATGATAATATAAACAGTTAGGGTAAAATGCGACGATAAAGAAGACTGGTAGGTTGACATCCGTGACCCGATGTGCCATGTCTGCGGGTTTGACCAACCGGACGAGATAACGTCAACGGAATATGTTTTCTGATTTTACCATGGCACCCAAATTATCCATTATCAGGCCCCAACAAATCCCGATAAGGCAGTGACAGCCATGAGCCCCACAACGCCACACTACCTATTAGTTTCCCAAGTGGATCGAACCGAGGGCAGCGGGCAGTGGCGGTTCCTTTTGAAGGCCGACGACGGCGCACCAAAGTTCGAGGCTGCCGATCGAGAACCCGGCCTCCAGGGGGAGCGACTCGACCTGTTGACGATCGTGCGGGCGTTGGAATCGCTGGACCAACCGTCGGAGGTGACGTTGGTCGATTGCAGCGACTACGTCTGGAAGGGGGTTCGCTATGGACTCCACGATTGGAGCACTAACGGGTGGCGCTGGGAGTTCTTTGGGCAGATGGTCCCGGTAAAGAACTCCGACCTATGGCAGCGGATGGATCGCGTTCTACAGTTCCACAAGGTCGACTGTCGGCGGCGGCGGTTTGACCCACCGCACGACAGGTTGGCCAGTCATGGTCGAGTGCCAGGGCAGGAACCTTCGGATTGGGGTATTCGCGAAAACTTGTCCAAGTGGGTAGAATACGCAGTGTCGGTTGCAAGGAGGTGCGTGTGCGAACGACGGTTTCTTTGGAGAGCGTTCATCAACTGGTTGAGGGCAAGCACGAGAACCCCTTCGAGGTCTTGGGGCCTCACGAGGTGGATGAGTCCGGGCGTCGAGTCCTGGCGGTTCGGGCATATTTGCCCCAATCGTCGCAGGCTTGGGTAGTCGATCCGGCCCATGCCGACGTGGCCCGGCCCATGCGCCGCATCCATCCGGCCGGCCTTTACGAGGCCATTTGTCCGTTGGGCGGCGAGGCGCCGCGCTATTTGCTCCGGGTGGCCGACGCGGGCGGAAAGAAGATCACCATGCACGATCCCTACGCGTTCCCCCACCTGCTGACCGACTACGATCTCTACTTGCTCAACGAGGGCCGGCACTGGCAGTGTTACAATCGTCTCGGGGCGCACCCGCGGACGATTGACGGGGTGGAGGGGGTGAATTTCGCCGTCTGGGCCCCCAACGCCACGGGCGTGAGCATCGTCGGCGACTTCAACAATTGGGACAACCGCCGCCATCCGATGCGGAAACACATCCCCAGCGGCTTTTGGGAGTTGTTCATCCCGGGCCTGAGCGAGGGGACGCTCTACAAGTACCAGATCCGGCACCAGGACTGGGTCTTCGAGAAGTCCGACCCTTACGGTTTCGGCGCCGAGGTGCCGCCGCGGACCGCCTCGAAAGTCATCGATCTGGACCGCTACCGCTGGCATGACGTGGAGTGGATGTCCCGCCGGCCGCAAACGAACTGGCTGGAACAGCCGCTGTCGTTCTACGAGGTCCACTTCGGCAGTTGGAAGCGGCCCGGCGACGACCCTTCCCGCTGGCTGACGTATCGCGAGCTGGCCCACCAGTTGGTCGAGTACTGCAAGGAGCTGGGGTACACGCACATCGAGCTCTTGCCCGTCAACGAGCATCCGCTGACCGCCAGTTGGGGATACCAGACGGTGGGCTACTACGCGGCCACGTCGCGTTACGGCACGCCGCACGATTTCATGTACTTCGTGGACTTGTGCCACCAGAACGGGATCGGGGTGGTGCTGGACTGGGTGCCGGCGCATTTCCCCCGCGATGGTCATGGCCTGCGGCAGTTCGACGGCACGGCCTTGTACGAGCACAGCGATCCCCGCCGCGGCGAGCACCGCGACTGGGGCACGCTCATCTTCAACTACGGCCGCCACGAGGTCCGCAACTTCCTTATTTCCAACGCCCTGTTCTGGCTCGACAAGTATCACGTCGACGGCCTGCGGGTCGACGCCGTCGCCTCGATGCTCTACCTCGACTACAGCCGCAAGCCGGGCGATTGGCTGCCCAACCAGTTCGGCGGGCGGGAAAACATCGAGGCCATCGCCTTCCTCAAGGAGCTCAACGAGCAGACCCACTTCCAGCACCCCGGCATCCTGACGATCGCCGAGGAATCGACCGCCTGGCCCAGCGTGTCGCGGCCCACCTACGTCGGCGGCCTGGGCTTCAGCCTCAAGTGGAACATGGGCTGGATGAACGACACGCTCCGCTACATGCGGCACGAGCCGATCCACCGCAAGTACCACCACGACGAGCTGACCTTCAGCCTCATCTACGCCTTCCACGAGAACTTCACCCTGCCGCTCTCCCACGACGAAGTGGTCCACGGCAAGGGGTCGCTCCTGGACCAGGCGCCGGGCGACCTGTGGCAGAAGTTCGCCAATTTGCGGCTCTTGTTCAGCTACATGTGGACCCACCCGGGCAAGAAGCTCCTCTTCATGGGATGCGACTTCGGCCAGTGGAACGAGTGGAACTTCGACGCGAGCCTCCAGTGGGATCTCCTGCAATGGTCGTCGCACCAGGGGCTCCAGAAGTGCGTGGGCGATCTGAACCGGCTCTTGCGCCGCGAGAAGGCCCTCCACCAGGTGGACTTCGACCACGGCGGCTTCGAGTGGATCGATTGCCACAACTACGAGGACAGTACGCTGAGCTACATCCGCCGCGCCAAAGACCCCGGCGACTACCTCGTCGTCTGCAACAACTTCACGCCGATCCCGCGGTCCCATCATCGCCTGGGCGTGCCCGAGGCATGCTGGTTCGAGGAAGTCTTCAACAGCGACTCGACCTACTACGGCGGGAGCAACCTTGGGAACGGACCGGGCCTGATGGCCGAGCGGCAGGAGAGCCACGGCCGGCCGGCCTCGGTGCTCCTGACGCTGCCGCCGTTGGCGACCGTGGTTCTCAAGCCGCGCCGGTAGAACACGCCGGTCATAAAGCCGCGACCGTTGGTCGCGACGATCCCCGCGACCGGCGGTCGCGGCTTTATGCGGCCTTACCGCGGCTTGCTGCGGGGCTTTCGCGAGGTCTCGGCCAGCAGTTCCAACCGCTTGTGCGCCTCCCGCTTGCCGATGCCTCGCAGGGCCACCAGGGCGGCCATGGGAACCTTCCTTGGCCGGGCCTTGCCCGATTCCCAACTATAGATCGTCAGCCCCGAGACGCCGACCAGCTTGCCGTAGTCCTCCGCCGAGAGGCGAAGCCGCCGGCGCTGGGCCCGGACGCTCCGGGCGGAAAAGCGGACGCCCTCGAGCGACTCGGCGGCGGGCGCCTGCCCGAGCCGCTCGTGCTCCTTCTCCCGCAAGAACGCGATCTTCTTGCCCTGCTCGCGAAGCTCGCGCTTCAGCAGGGCGATCTCGTGGCGGTATTGGACGACCGCCTGCTTGGTTTGGCCCACTTCGGCCTTAATCTCCCGTTTTGCAAGACGGCGGATTTCCGCCTTCAGTACGGCAGCAACGTTAGGCATGGATGGTTCCTTTGGAAAATCGTAAAGGAGAAGTCTCCGCTGTTCACTCCGTGCATTGTACTATCGGGGATCGACGGTTGCCATAGGCGCGGGGATTGGGGATTGGGGATTGGGGAAGACGGAAGCACGCCAGTCCAATCCCCAATCCCCCCTCTCCAATCCCCAATCCCCCCTCTCCAATCCCCAATCCCCCCTCTCCAATCCCTAGTCCCCACCCCCTTAGCGGCTCTCCTGTACCCATTGGAATGCCGATCGCGTCAGTTGGGCGCTGTTCTGGAGGTTCATCTTCGCCTTGATCTGCTTGCGGTGCGATTCGATGGTCTTGGGGCTGACGTCGAGTTTCCGGGCGATCTGGATCGTCGTCTGGCCTTGCCCGATCATCTCGAAGACCTGCAACTCGCGGTTGGAGAGGGTTTCGACCGGATCGCGGTCCAGCGACTCGCCCACCGCGGCGCGGCGGAGCAAGCGGGTGGTCATGTCGGGACTGAGGTAGATCTCGCCGCGGAGGATCTGATGGATGGCGGCGATGATCTTGCCGAGGTCCTCGCGTTTGCAGATGTAGCCCATGGCCCCCGCCCGCAGGGCGCGGCCGGCAAACACCCGCTCGTCGTGGATCGACGAGACGAGCATTTTCACCTTGGGCCACTTGGCCTTGATCTCCTCGACCAGTTCGATCCCGTTGTCGCCGTCCAACGAGATGTCCACCACCGCCACGTCCGGCTGGACCGCCTCGACCTGCCGCAGGGCGCCGGCGAGGTTCGTCGCCTCGCCCGATACCTCCAGGTCGGCTTCGCGCGCGATTAGTTGCGCAAGGCCGTGGCGGACGATGGGATGGTCGTCGACGATCAGGACCTTATGTCTTGGGATTATACCGGCGCGGTCAAGGGTCATTCCCCCCATGATAGTGCTATTATTCTTTTTGTCTATGGGCCGCGATATTTTTCACGAGGTTTCCCGGCATTGACGGAATTAGGATACAAACGTACACTATAGAAGTGCCTATGACCATTTTCCCCCAACGTATCGAGACCCTGCGCGAGGAGATTGCCCGGCTGGAGGGCAAGTCCCGCCCCCAAAAGACCCCCGCCATTCCCAGCGGATGGCCGGCGCTGGACGCCATTCTCCCCCAAAAGGGATTTCGTGGCGGCACCCTCGTCGAATGGCTGGCCGATGGCGAGGGGACCGGGGTGGCCACGTTGGCCTTGCAGGCAGCCTGCCGGGCCTGCCGATTGGGGGGAGGACTGGTCGTCGTCGATCGAAGCCGCGAGTTCTATCCCCCGGCGGCCGCCAGGCTGGGGATCGAGCCGGACCGATTGATCGTCGTCTACCCTGCGAACAAGGCCGACCACGATTGGGCGCTGGACCAGTCGCTTCGCTCGGGCGCGGTGGCGGCAACGGTGGCGTGGCCGGACGCCCGGGGCGGCCGGCTCGACGGGCGGACTTTCCGGAGGCTGCAACTGGCGGCCGAGGAAGGGGGCGGTCTGGGGCTCTTGATCCGCCCGGCGGCCGCCAGGCCGCTCGCCTCTTGGGCCGACGTGCGATTGCTCGTCGAGCCGGTGCCCAATAGCCGCGGATGCATATCCGCGGTGCGACGCTGCCGAGTGCTCCTCTTGCGGTGCCGGGGAGGCTCGGGCGATCGTTTTGTAAACGTGGAGATCGACGATGAAACGCATCCTGTGTTTAACTGAGAAGGTAGGGTGGGTCGACGGGCACCAACGCGCAGCGTTGGTCGGCGAGCCCCACCAGAAACAGGCCAAATCCGCAATGGTGGGGCTCGCTGCGCTCGACCCACCCTACAAACACGAATTAGAGTCTCTTGCCCAGTGGTGTACGCGGTTCAGTCCTTC
>JBEKCP010000003.1:0-37576 GCA_050014815.1 Thermoguttaceae bacterium
TGCGGCCGGTCGATGACGTGCCGGCGGCCGCCGCCGCTGAGGCCGCTCCGCCGGCTAAGGCGCACCCAGAGGGCGCCCGGCCCGGCCACTAACGGGTCGAGCGGGGCTTTTCATCCGGCGCCTCTTCCGGAGGGATCTTTTCGGGGGGCGATTTCGGCGCGGGATGGGCGTCCTTCTTCGACTTCCCGGCGGGAGCGGGCGGCCGCTTGGCGTGGCCCGAACGGTCCGAACGGTGGCCCAGCGGCTCGGCGGATTTCGCCTCGGTAAGGTACAGCTCCCGCAGTCGCTGCTGCATCTCGTCCGCCGGCAGGCTCATGAGGTGGTCGCGCTCCTCGGCCGTGAGCTGGAACTCGAAGTAGTCGGCCAACTGGTCGTCCAGGCCGGAGAAGAGCGAGAGCCCCTCGGCCCGCCGCGCGGTGATCTGCCAGCGGGCTGCCTGGCGGATACACGCGGCCCAGAGCCGCGACTGCTCGGCGGCGGGTTTGGATTCCAGGCGCCCGCGGAGTTCCGGGGAGAGACGCGAGAGGAGGTCGGCCGTCTCCGCGTCGGTGATCGCCGGGTGCGAGTCCGGATTGCCCGACTGCCAGCGCTGGCATAAAGTCGCCAGCACGACCCGGTGCCGCATCGCGGGCGAGAGCTTGGCCAGGCGGGCGCGGGCCGACTTGGAAAGGGTCTCCAGAAGCTGGGCCTCGTGCTCGGTGGCGTACTGCTCGGTCCAGCGGGCGATCGCCTCGAGGTCCTTTACCTCCAGCCGCTTGCCGGCCACCCGGCCCTGCTCCTGCTGGATCTGCTTGATTCGCGCCGGCGGCTTCAGTTCCAGCAGTTGTGCCCCGCGGTACGCGGGCTGGGCCGAGAGCCACTGGCAGTAGCGGTTCATCACCTCGCGGAGCTTCGCGCCGTCCGGCTCCTGCAGGAGTTGCTCGTGGAGTTGGCGGATCCGCTGCTGCTCGGCGGTCCCCAGGGCGGCAAACTGCTGCCGGTGGCGGGACAACTCTTCCTTCTGGTCCGCGGTCATGGCCCCGATGTCGCCGGGCCACGCGGCCGGCGTCTCGTCGGCATCGTCCGCAAACACCTTGTCGCGAACCAACAGCCGCAGGAAATCCACTCCGTCGACTTGCCGGTACTGGTTGAGGCTTTCGAGGATCGGCAGGTCCCGGCGCAACTGCGCGTTGGGGTCGGGCGCCAACAGGGCGACGCCGCCCAGTCCGGCCGCGGCCGCCGCCAGCAGTCCGACGGCGGCCGCAATCCATCGTCGCCGCCGGCGTCGGGGGGCCTCCGCGCGACGGCACGACGCATCTTCGTCTGCCGCCACCGCGACCATCTCCAGCGTCGTCCGCGTGAAATCCTCGTCCAGCGGCGGCGGCTCCAGCTCGTCCAGCAGGTTCCATGTCCGCTCCAACTCCTCGAGCGCGCGGCGGAGATCCGGCTCATTGGCCAATCGCTCCTCCAGCCGGCGGCTCTCGGAAGCGTCCATCTCGCCGTCGAGATAGGCGACCAGTTCCTCCGGGAGTTGCCGGTGGCCGTCGGATGTCTGTTCGGGCAGCATGGGGTTTAGCGGGCGGGCTTGCCCGCCGCTGGGATTTAGGGATTTAGGGATTTGGGGATTTAGGGATTTGGCTCGGTGGCGATGTTCCCTGCTCGATGTACGGTTTCAATACCTGGCGAAGGTTCTCGCGAGCCCTGGACAAGAGCGACTTCACCGCCGGCGGCGATAGATCCAGGGTCTTGGCGATGTCGAGGTAACTCATCCCTTCGAACTTGTTCAACAGCACGGCCAGCCGCTGCCGCTGGGTGAGCGATTCCACGGCCAACCGCACGACCTGCCGGAGCTCGGCCTTGTCGAGCTGCCTGGCGGGCATGGAGCCGGTGCTGGCCTGGACCAGGCGGTCCATCGCCGGGATGCCCGCCGCGCTGGTGTCGCTGGAGACCAAGAGGACCTCCCGGCGCCGCGAGCGGTCCCGCACCGCGTTGGACGCCACGTTGTTGGCGATGGTAAAAAGCCACGTAGCAAACTTCGCCCCGGGGACGTACTGCCCTCGGGCGCGGAACACCCGCAGGAACACCTCCTGGGCCAGGTCTTCGGCCAGGTGGCGCCCTCCGACAAGGTGTTCCAGCACGCGGACCAGCCGGACCTGATAGCGCAGCACCAACTCCTCGAATGCCGCCGCGCTGCCGTCGCGGACCTCCAGCATCAGCCGCACGTCGGGATCCAGCGCGTACTTCCGCGCCGATGACTCGCTGACGGTCACAGTAGTCCCCGTCATGGGTGGGTGGGTCGCGTCGCGGAAAAAGGGGACAGTCCCCATTTGCCGGAACGGCCCGGAGGAGGGCACCATGCTCGCATGGTCGTCGCACAAATGGGGACTGTCCCCTTTTTCCCTCCAATTTCCAGTCTAACCCAAGCCAGGGACCACGGCTATGGCCTTCTATCTAACCCCGGAAACGGCCGGAGGTTTCTGGGGAAGGGGAGGGGGAAGAAATGCGAAGCCGCAAGCGGCTTGAATCCCCAATCCCTAATCCCTAATCCCTAATCCCTTCCGCCGCAACTGCCCGCAGGCGGCGTCAATCCGGTCCCCCTTGCGGTGGCGGACGGCCACATTGAGCCCGCCCCGGGTCAGGGCCTCGGCGAACCGCGCGACGGCCGCCGGAGAGGGCCGGCGGAACGCCACGCCGCTGACGGGGTTGTACGGGATCAGGTTCACCAGCGAGGGGCGGCCTCGCAAGAGGCCCGCCAGCCGCCGGGCGTCCTCCGGCCGGTCGTTCACGCCGGCCAGAAGGGCGTACTCGAACGTCACGCGGCGGCCCGTCTTGGCAAAGTACTCGTCGGCGGCGGCCAACACGGCGGCAATCCCCACGTTCCGGTTGGCCGGGATCAGCCGGCTCCGCAGGGCATCGTCGGCGGCATGGAGCGAGACGGCCAGGTGATACTGGCAGTTCATCTCCGCCAACCGCCGGATGCCTCCAGGCAGCCCGACCGTCGAGATCGTCACCCGTCGGGCACTGATCCCCAGGGCGTCGGGGGCGGTTGCCGAGGCCAGGGCCCCGAGCACCGCGTCGAGGTTCGCCAGCGGCTCCCCCATGCCCATCACCACCACGTGACTGAGCCGCTCGGCCCCGCCGAGCCATTGTTGAAGCTGGAGCATCTGCTCGACGATCTCGCCAATGGTCAGGTTGCGGACGACGCCGTCGAGTCCGCTCGCACAGAAGGCACACCCCATGCCGCATCCCACCTGGGTGCTGATGCAGGCGGTCAGGTGCTGCCGGTCGTCTCGCAGCAGGACGCATTCGATCTGCTGGGCGTCGGCCAATTCCAAGAGGAGCTTGTGGGTGCCGTCGGCGCTCTGGCGGTGGGCGGCCACGCGGGTGGTCCATATCTGAAACTCCGCGGCCAGTTGCTCCCGTGCGGCCCGGGGCAGGTCGGTCATGGCGTCCAGCGACCGGGCCCGCTCCTGGAAGAGCCAGCGGCGAAGCTGGGTTGCCCGGTAGGCGGGCATCCCCCGCCGGGCGAACCACGCCCGCAATTGCTCCAGCGACTGCTCCAACAGGTGGTCCATAAGAAATATTGTACGCCAGGGACCCCCCGTTGACACGATTGGTCGGGGGCGGCAGAATAACGGCGGACTCCAAATGAAAGGGTTTTGCCATGCAAGGTTCCGAGCAGCCGGGTTATCCTCCGTCCCAGGGTTTTCCGCCGCCAGTGGTCGTCTATCCGCCGAAGACCGGCATGGGCTGCGGCGCCAAGCTACTGATCCTCCTTGGGGTCCTTTTCCTGCTGCTGATCCTTGTGTGCTGCGGGGGATTCTTCGGCTTCACCTATTGGGTGAAGAACTCGGTAACCACCGATGCAAACGCCGTGCGGACTGCCACGGAGGAGATTACGTCCATCGACGTACCCGCCGCGCTGGAACCCGCCGGAGCGATGAACCTGCACGTCCCCATGTCCGGCCGGCTGATCATGGTCTTGGTCGCGTTTGCCGACAAAGGCCCCCACAAGAACGACTTACTAGTGCTGATCGCCTCGGGCGAGTTCCTCGACGAGCAAACCCAAAGCAAAGTCCGAGAAGCATTCCAGCAGTCCCTGGCACAGCAGGGCATCCAGCAGGAGGGCCAGGAGCAACTTAAGAACCGGCAGTCGTCTGTCGAGGAGCGGGTGATCCGCGGCCAAGCGGCCCGCTTCACAATTATCAAAGGCGTCGGCGCCAACACCGGGCGACAGCGGATCGAGGTCCAGGGCACGTTCCAGGGGAAGACCGGCGCGGCCGCGCTCATGCTGCAAGCCGATGCCGACCGGATCTCCGAGGCCGACGTCCTCAAGATGCTCGACTCGATCAAGTAGGGTGGGTCGACGGGCACCGTGCGAAGCATGGTCGGCGAGCCCCACCATTTGGGATTTTGGCTGATTCTCGATCAAGTGACAATGATCCCATGTTTGCTACGCGAGCAGACACTCAGGGGGACGGTTCCGATTCTCCCGCCGCCGGGAGAACGAAACTCCGCTGGTATCAGTACCGCCTCCGTACGCTGCTCTTGATCATGCTTCTGGCGAGCATCGGCATGGGGTGCTGGGTTAACGTCAAGGCGTACCGCCAGAGGCAGCGGATCCTGGCGGCGCTGGCATCGCCCACGATATGGGAGTTCGTTGAAATGCCGCTCACAGAAATTGTCCGTTATTTGGGAGATCTTCACCAGATCGAGGTCCAATTAGACCAGGAGGCCTTGCGTTCGGCGGGAATGGAGGAGGAGCCGATGGTCACGTGCAACTTGAAGGGGATCTCGCTTCAGTCCGCCTTGCGGCTGGTACTCCGCCAATTGCACCTGACCTATATCATGCGCGGGACGGTCCTCTTGATTACGACCCCGCAGCGGGCGGCGGCCATCGGCGCAGAGCCGCCCACTGTCGAACTATCCGGAATAAACGAAGAGCGGATAGCTGATGCGTTGAAGTCGCCGGTGGACCTTGACTTCAAGGAAACACCGCTGACAGACGCGGCCGCTTATCTCATGGACCTCAAGCATATCGTTATCGAATTCGACCGAGGTGTTATGGAGCAGGCGGGCATCGACGCCGACTACCCCGGAACGATCGCAACGATCAATGTCAAGAGCTGCCCGCTCCAATCCGCCTTGCGAAGCCTGCTGCGAGAACATGGCCTGGACTACGTCATCCGCGACGAGGTTCTGTTCATTACGACGCGGGAGGAAGCGGCGGCCATCACCTCTACCCGGCAGCCCTGAGGCCCGGTGAGGACGCCGACAAAACTAGCGCGAGTGCCCCCTCACCCCGACCCTCTCCCGGAGGGAGAGGGGGACCGGGATTACGCCAGCACCTCTTTTCCGGCGCTGCCGGGGGTGTCGCGGACGTAGCGGGGGACGGCGTAGCCGGGCAACCGGGCCCGGAGCGACTCGATCAGCTTGACGCCCCGGGCGACGGGCACCTCGAAGTGGGCCGCCCCGGCCACGCGGTCCAATTGGTGCAGATAGTAGGGCACGACCCGAAGGTCTGCCAGGCGGCCGCACAGCTCGGCCAGCACGTCCGCCCGGTCGTTGACGCCCGCCAGGAGCACCGCCTGGTGGAGCACGGGGATTCCGGCGTCGACGAGTCGAGTCAGGGCGGCGGCGACCGCGGCGTCCAGCTCGGCCGGGTGGTCCGCGTGGACAACCACCCAGGGCGCCAGCCGCGTCCCCCGGAGCCAGGCCACCAGCGAATCCGTGACCCGCTGCGGTATGACGATCGGCATTCGCGTATGGACCCGCAGCCGCCTGAGATGGGGGATTGCAGCCAGGGCCCCCGCAAGCTCGGCCAGGCGGGTGTCGGGCAAGACGAGCGGGTCCCCTCCGCTCAAGATCACTTCCTCGATCGACTCCTCGGCAGCGATCCGCGACACCGCAACCTCCCAGGAGTTTCCGCCCTTGCCGAAAGCCCCCCCATTGCCATGGGGGGGGTCTTTGTAATGTCGGCGAAAGCAGAAACGGCAGTGGACGCCGCAAGTCCCACTTGCCAGGATCAATAATCTGCCCTTATACTTCCGAAGGAGGCCCGTTGGACACGTGCTCGCCGCCTCGCCCAGCGGGTCGGGGAGGAAGTGCGGGGCGTCGGCCAGTTCCCTCCCGGTGGGAAGGATTTGGGCAAGGAGTGGATCGCCCGGGTCGCCCCCGCGGATCCGGGCCAGATAGGTTCGGGGGACCCGGAGAGGAAACTGGCGGATCGCCCGGGTCGCCTCGGCGGCCACCGCGGCGGGCAGCCCCACGAGGCGGCACAACTCGGCCGGATCGCTGACCGCACCGGCCAGGACCGACTGCCAGTCGTCCTCCGCCGCGGCCGCCGGGAGACTACAGTCTGTGCGGGCTGAAATGCGAGGTTTCGCCTTCGGAAGCGTATCACAACTCCCCGCCAACCGTATACCCCGCCTCGAAACCATAGAACGTGCCATACGGCAAATCGTATCACACCCAGTCCATCCCAGAAAGTGAAACGGAAGACGATTCGTGGCTACCTACAACACCAGCGAGCTTCGCAAGGGCCTGAAAATCCAGATCGACGGCGACCCCTACCTGTTGGTCGAGTGCAATTTCGTCAAGCCGGGCAAGGGCCAGGCCCTGTACAAGTGCCGCATGAAGCATCTCGTCCGCGGCACCACCCTGGACCGCACCTGGAAGAGCGGCGACTCCGTCGAGAGCGCCGACGTGGACGAGATCCAGGCCCAGTTCCTCTATCGCCAGGGCACTCAGTTCGTCTTCATGTGCCAGGAATCCTTCGAGCAATACGAGTTGACGGCGGAGCAGGTCGGCGATACCTGGAAGTACATCAAAGAGGGCACGGTCTGCAGCATGGTCCTCTACAACGGCAACCCGATCACCGTGACGCCTCCCAACCACGTCGTGTTCAAAGTCGAGTACTGCGAGCCGGCGGCGCGGGGCAACACGGCCACGAACGTCAGCAAGCCCTGCAAGGTGGAGAACGGCGCCGAATTCCCCTGCCCAACGTTCGTCAATATCGGCGACCTGATCAAGATCGACACGCGGACCGGCGAGTACCTGGAGCGGGTCAAAGAATGAGGGGATTGGGGATTAGGGATTAGGGATTAGGGATTAGGGATTAGGGGAGCGGGGCAGGGATAGAAGGCTCCCCTCTCCTGCGTGCCACCGCGGCACGATCGGGAGAGGGACCCGCGAGCGGGTACCCCGGGGTGAGGGGAAGGTCAGATGACCAGTCGGCCGTCCGACGACTTCAGCCCGATGGCAAACTGGCAGAACCTCCGCCTCCGCGCGGAACTTCTCCGCAAGGTGCGGGAGTTCTTCTACCAGCGGGGCTTTCTCGAGGTCGAGACGCCCATCCTCTCGGCCGATACGGTCGTGGACCGGCACCTCGATCCGTTCGCCGTCGAGTGGGCTGGACGCCCCGTCTGGCTCCAGACCTCGCCCGAGTTCGGCATGAAGCGGCTCCTGGCCGCCGGGGCGAAGGCCATCTACCAGGTGAGCCGCGCCTTCCGCCAAGGGGAGCAAGGGGCCCTGCACAATCCCGAGTTCACGCTCGTCGAATGGTACCGGGCGGGCGACGGCCCGGACGAGGGCATGCAGTTGACCAGCGACCTGTGCGATTCGCTCCTGGGGCGGGGCCCGGCCGAGCGGATCAGCTACCGCGACGTCTTCCTGCGCTACGTGAGTCTCGACCCGCACACGGCCTCAATCGAGGACCTCATGGCCGCGGCCGCTCAGGGCGGTTCTCCGCCACCAAAGAGCCTCTTGCCGGAGGACCGCGACGGCTGGCTCGACTGGCTCCTGGCAGATCGTGTGCAGCCGCGGCTGGGCCTGGACCGGCCGGTGTTCGTTTTCGACTACCCGGCCAGCCAGGCGGCCCTGGCCCGGCTTCGCCCCGGCGATCCTCCCGTGGCCGAGCGGTTCGAGCTTTACGTTTCGGGCATCGAGCTGGCCAACGGCTATCACGAGCTGTTGGATGCCGACGAGTTGCGGGCCCGCACCGCTCGGGCCAATGCCCAGCGGCTCGCCGACGGCAAGCCGATGCTGCCGGAGTCGAGCCGGCTCCTGCAGGCGATGGAGGCGGGCCTGCCGCCGGCCGTCGGCGTGGCCCTGGGCTTCGACCGCCTGGTCATGCTGGCTGCCGGCGCCCGGAGCATCGCCGAGGTGATCGCCTTCCCCTTCGACCGCGCCTGACTGCCGCCGGGAGGGGAATGCGGCACAAGAAAGCACAAGGCCCCAGATGGCCTGGGGCCTTTTGTTATCAAGGCGACGGGCAGCTTGCACTGGCCGCTTCCGTCGCCTGCTGCAACCTTTCGGCTACAGTCTTGCAAGCCCCCGAAGGGAACACCGGTATTATCGTCTACCCTTCCGGCCAAACTGTGCCACTATCCCTATATCGAGGGGTTGACCTGCGGGACGAAATAATGCTATCATAGTAGTGCAGAACGGGCCCGTCTTTAGCGGCGGAGCACCTGTTTTGCTTGGGCCATCCTCACGGGTGGCCCTTCTTATGCCCTAACAATGCCAAGTGGATCACGTGGGGAAGCTAAACGAAAACAGATGCCAGCGAGCGCCTCGTCAAACATCTTGTGTATATTGTACCTCCCCACTGTTGGCGTCGGCGCAACCTCCCGTTTCAGCAAAGCGAAGGCAGCGAAGTCTGCCAACTGAAGGAAATGCGACCTGTGGGATGGCTTGAACACCGGGTCTTCGATGATTCGTACTGTTGGGATGTTCTGTGTGCGGTTCCCGGATGCCCACCCTCCATAGCGGGACGGCACGGGGTTGAAAACGTGCATCCGGCGGATCGCGGTCGTAATTTCTCGCTCACGGCCTTCGTCCGCGATTATGAACGCGCGTGCGTGGTAGTCTCTCAGCCGCGTTTCTATACGCTCTGCGATGTCGGGTGAAATCGGGGTCGGAAGGTCCTCGGTTGAGGCGTTGCTCTTTACCACTTCCGACAGCTCCGTTCGCAACGGCAACTCCCGGGTCTCCATTTCGCGCATGGTTCTTTCTATCCGGTTAATCATCCTGTCCCATGCGACCATTTGCGTGTTGCTGATGCCCTTGTTGGGCAAACACACATTGAAGAGCATCACCTCTGGAAGGCGGGCGACCAGCTTGAGCGTATCTAGGAATATCCTGCCCCTCTCCCATTTCGTCACGGCACGATCGCCGATCTTTCCGCGACCGTGAACAAAATCTGTGGCGTGAAGCTCGGTCCTTAGGAAGATACCGTAGTCTGCCTTGAGCCTAGCCCTATGCGATTTCACCTCGTCGAATGCTTCCTTCCAGTGGGAGTGGCGAATGGCGATGGCCGAAAGACAGAACTTTTCACGATCATACGACTCGTCCATATAGAAGAACCGAACGGACATAGAGGGCCTCTATCGCCTTTGGGTGGCTCCCGCCATTCTGATTCTTTGGCGACTTTCATGCAATACCCCCCCAAGTGCAGTGCTCACATTGCTTTTCCCCTTTGCTCCGGTGCTTTTTCGGCCAAACGGTACCACCGTTTCACCGGAGGAGGATTGCGGCTCTGCCCGACCACAGCGTATAATTGGCCGTGTTTTGGCAGTACCTGGGCTTGACTCAACAGAACGTCCATGAGCGACCGCTTCGACCCTTATCGCGAGGCCCTCGTAATCGAGCAAGAGACCGTCTGGCCCGAGGAGTTAGCCAGCGTGGGGCCGGCCGAGCGCCGGCAGATCGAGGCCGCGTTACACGCCGATCCGGCCCGGGCCGCCGAGGTGGATTACGTCCGCCTCTACTCCGGCTTCTGCCGACGCATTACGGTCGCGCCGGCCGACGTGGAGCGGCTAGCGCCGGGAACCCTCACCCCCGGGTATCCGCTTGCGGGTGCCTCTCCCAAAGAGACAGGGGAGATATAGCGGGCCCCCTCACCCCCGGCCCCTCTCCCAATCGTGCCGCAGCGGCACGCGGGAGAGGGGAGGAATAAACAGCATGTCTTCCCCGCACGAAACCGTCCGCGTCGAGCTCGGAGAGCGAAGCTACTCGATCGAGATCGGCTCGGACAATCTGCCCGAGCTCGGCCGGCTGCTGGGCCAGTGCGGCAAGGTGTCGCACGCCCTCATCCTGACCGACGAGAACGTGCAGGAGCCGCACGCCGTCCGGGCGGCGGAGAGCCTGGCGGACCAGTCGATCGACGTGGCCATGATGGTCGTCAAGCCGGGCGAATCGACGAAGTCGATCGACGCGGCCGACGCCCTGTGGAACGGCATGCTCGAGCTGGGGGCCGATCGCGCAAGCGTCGTGGTGGCCGTCGGCGGAGGGGTCGTCGGCGACCTGGCCGGGTTCGTCGCGGCGAATTACGCCCGCGGCATCCGCTTCTTCCAAGTCCCCACGACGCTCCTGGCCCAGGTCGACAGCTCGGTGGGGGGCAAGGTCGGCATCAACCTGCCCGGCGCAAAGAACATGGTCGGGGCGTTCCTCCAACCCCTGGGCGTGCTGGTGGACACGGCAACGCTCGGCACCCTGCCGGACCGCGAGTACCGCTCGGGACTGGGCGAGGTGGTCAAGTACGGCGTGATCCTCGACGCCGAACTGTTCGAGTACCTGGAGGCCCGGACCGCCCAGATCGCCGCACGCGACCCCGAGACGCTCGTGCGGATTATCGCCCGATGCTGCCGCTTGAAGGCCGGCATCGTCCAGCGCGACGAGCGGGAGGAGAGCGGCTTGCGGGCGGTGCTCAACTACGGGCACACGTTCGCCCACGCCTTCGAAACGCTCACCGGCTATGCCGAGTTGCTGCACGGCGAAGCGGTGGCCATCGGCATGGTCTGCGCCGCGCGGCTGGCGGAGCGCCTGGGCCGCGTCGATGCCGCGTTCGTCGGGCGCCAGCGGGCCCTCCTGGAAGCGCTGGGCCTGCCGGTCGAGCCCCCGAAGATCGACCGCGAAAAGGTCCTTTCCGCCATGGCGCACGATAAGAAGTCGCGACACGGCCGGCTGCGGTTCGTCTTGCCCGCGCGGCTGGGACACGCCGAGCTGGTCGAGGACGTGGACCCCACGGCCGTCCGCGAGGCGCTGGGCGGGGAGTGAACAAATCCGAAATCCGAATATCGAAATCCGAAACAAATCGAAATCACCGAAATCCGAATGACAGAAACAGAGTGTTTTGAACCTTTGGAATTCGTCTTTTGGATTTGTTTCGGATTTGGGGTTTCGAATTTCGGATTTCTTTAGCGGAGTTCAACGTGCCCGACGATCCTTTGCCCGACGATCCCTCTACCGACGATCGCGAGTTGATCGATGCGGTCCGGCTTTCGCTCATTCCGGGCGTGGGTCCGCGGACGCAGCAGCGGCTCTTGGGGCAGTTCGGCTCGCCCGGCGCCGTGCTGGCCGCGGCCCCGAGCGATATTCGCCGGGTGGAGGGCGTCGGCCCCAAGCTCTCCGAGCGGATCGCCGCGGCCGCCGAGGAAATTGATGCCGAAGGCGAAGTCGCCCTGTGCCGGCAGCACGGCATCGCCATCCTGACCCGGGCCGATCCGCAGTACCCGCGCGTGCTCCGCGAGATCCCCGACCCGCCCGGGCTCTTGTTCGTTCGCGGGACGCTCCGGCCGGAGGACGGCCTGGCGATCGGGATCGTCGGCACCCGGCACGGCACCTCCTACGGCCTGCGGCAGGCGGAGCGGCTCGCCGGGAGCCTGGCCCGCAGCGGCCTGACCATCATCAGCGGACTTGCCCGGGGGATCGACGCGGCCGCGCACCGGGGGGCGATCGAGGCCGGCGGCCGGACGCTCGGCATCCTGGCCAGCGGGGTCCTCTCGATCTATCCGCCGGAGCACGACAAGCTGGCCGAGGAGGTTGTTGCCCACGGGGCGCTGGTGAGCGAGCAGCCGCCCCGATCGGCCCCCCTGGCCGGCACCTTTCCCCAGCGGAACCGGTTGATCAGCGGCCTCTCGCTGGGGGTGATTGTCGTCGAGGCGGCCGACCGCTCGGGGGCGTTGATCACGGCGCGGCACGCGATGGAGCAGGGGCGGGACGTCTTCGCCGTGCCCGGCAACGTCGACAGCCGCGCCTCCCGAGGCTGCCATCGCCTCATCCGCGACGGCGCCATCCTGGTCGAGACGGCCGACGACGTGCTGGAGCATCTAGGGCCGCTCGTGGAAGCCGTGCCGCGCGACGACGGTCGCACGCTGCACCATCCGGCCGAGCTTCTCTTGAACGACGTCGAGCAGAAAGTGCTCGACGCCGTCCGCGGCGAGGCGACCGCCATCGACGAGATCGTCGCCGCCAGCGGCCTGCCCATCCCCCAAGTCCTCGCGACGCTCAGCATCCTGGAAATGAGACACTTGATCCGAAGGCTGAGCGGCACAACCGTCATACGGATTTGAGGGCGACGCGAGAGAAGAGAATCACGAAAGCCCGAAAGAAGAGGGCAGAGAGAGAAGAGAATCACGAAAGCCCGAAAGAACGAAACCCCGAAAGAAGAGGGCAGAGAGAGAAGAGAATCACGAAAGCCCGAAAGAGCGAAAACCCGAAAGAAGACGGGCAGAGAGGCAGATCGTTACACGACGACACGTTTTACGATCAGCGAGTTAGAGTTGAAATTCATGAGCAGGCCCACAGACAAGCCCGTCGCCTTGAGATAGGACTTGAGCTTGACGAAGAAAATGTCTTCAAATGTTTTGACGGCCTTCAACTCGACGATGATCTCGCGCTCAACCACGAGATCAAGGCGATGGCAGCCTACGTCCACGCCCGCGAAGTAGATTCGAACCTCCTTCTCAGTCTCATAGAACAATCCTGCTTCTCGCAGCGAGACCTCCATCGCTCGGTGATAGATGGACTCGATGAACCCTGGGCCAAGTTCTCGATGGACATTGATTGCTGCTTCAATGATCCGATGAGAGAGCGGTTCGAATTCAAACCCCATTCATGGCCCTTCGTGTCTTCCCCTTTCGGGCTTTCGTTCTTTCGGGCTTTCGTGATTCTCTTTTCTCTCTTATTCCGATCGCTCGCCTTCGAGTGCCAGGTCGGCAGGGCGGACGCCCTTCTTTTGCTTGCCGAACCCGAACCAACTCGGCTCGTACTTGCCCACCAGGGCCACGTCGGCCGCGGGCGGGATCTTGTCCTCCAGCCCCACGCACCAATAGGCGGCGTTGACCAAGAGCCGCCGCACGCCGGGGTTGCCCAGATCGACGGCGGCGCCCATCGTCGTGGTGAAGACCCGGCCCTTGCGGCCCGCGGCGCCCGCGTAGGCCTTGGTCCATGCCACGGGCATCATCGGATCATTTTTCGGACCGGCCACCGGCGGGTCGCCCGGCTTCATCCCCGTGAGCACCTGGCCGAGAAGGAGCGGCTTGCTGTCGCCGGGCAAGGGGAGCCGCACCTGGTAAACGTCGGTCGGGCACCAGATGTCGTCGCAGCCGCGGACGATCGGATGGGGGATCGGATCCCTGGCCGCATCCGGCGCGATCACGCCCCGCGTGCTCTCGAACCCGTGATGGCCGTGGTGATTGATCCAGGTCTCGCCCAGGACCTGGCGGCCGAAACCGCCCCCATAGGCCGGGTCCTTGCTGTCGCAACTGTATTTCGAGTACGTCTTGCCCGGCGGGATCTTGAACGCGTGCGTGGCCGTCCGCATGCCGAGGACCGGCCGGCCGGCGTCGAGATACTCGACGATGTGCCGCATCTGGTCGTCCGGCAGGTTGCGGTAGCGGGTGGCAATGATCATCAGGTCGGCCGACCGCAAGGCCTCCAGGCCCGGTATGTTGTTGGTCACGACCGGATTGATCGTGCCGTCCTTCGGGTCGATGGCGAAGAGCACGGTACACTTGAAGCCGTGGCGCCGGGCGAGGATGCGACCCAATTGGACCAGGGCCTCCTCGGAGCGGTATTCCTCGTCGCCGGAGACGAGGACGACGTGTTTGCCTTTGCCGGGCCCGTCCGCGCCCTCGTAGACCACCCACGGCCCTTCGGCCGCGGCGCGGCCTCCGGGCAACCCCGCCGCCAGCAGGGCCGCGGCGCAAAGGGCGATTGCGTGCGATTTCGCGAGCAGATAATGGCTATTGGTCGGCATGGTGGCTCTCCTCGGCTTTCCCCGGGTCTGACAGGACTACTGAGAGGGTAATGGGTGGCCGGCCGTTTGTCCATAGGGAGCCGACTAGTGCGACTAGTGCGGGCTACTGGCTTGACAGGCGGCCGGCAGATAGAATAGGTCGTAACCTCAAACGGGGCAGGGCCCGCAGCGGGCTCCCCTTAGCACCTTCGGGTACATCATGGACCCACAACAGGAGAGCTGGCAGGGACGCCTCCAGTACGCCTCGCTGAGCGACCTGGGGCTCCGCCGGGCGAACAACCAGGACTCGATGGCCGTCATGGTCGCCCCCAGTACGGCCGCCTGGCGGCAGCGGGGCGATCTGTTCGTCGTGGCCGACGGAATGGGGGCCCATGCCGCCGGGGAACTCGCCAGCAAGCTCGCCACCGATGCCGTGCCGCTGGTCTATCACAAGCTCGCCGGCCGGTCGCCCCCGGAGGCCCTCGCCGCGGCCGTGCAGGATGCCAACGCCCAGATCCACAGCCGCGGGCAGGCCAGCCCGGACTTCCGAGGGATGGGCACCACCTGCACCTCGCTGGCGCTGTTGCCCCAGGGCGCCATCGTCGCCCACGCGGGCGACAGCCGGGCGTACCGCCTGCGGGCCGATCGCCTGGAGCAGTTGACGTTCGATCACAGCCTTGTGTGGGAGATTCGGGCCTCGGGTCAGGTCCAAGGTCCCGTGCCCGATTATATCCCCAAGAACGTCATCACCCGATCGCTCGGTCCCAACCCCTCGATCCAGGTTGACCTGGAGGGTCCGTTTCCGCTCATGGGGGGCGATACGTTCCTTCTGTGCAGCGACGGGCTAAGCGGCCAGGTCCAGGACGAGGAGATCGGAATGATCCTCGGGTGCCTGCCGCCGGCAGACGCGGTGCAGGCCCTGGTGGATCTGGCCAATCTCCGGGGCGGGCCGGACAACATCACGGTTATCGTGGTTCGCGCGGTCGGAAACGCCTGGCAAGGGGGTGGGGGCGGCGCAGCCGAACTACCCGGCCAAACGCGGCCCGTCCATCCGGCCGTCTGGGCCCTGGCGGCGACTGCGGCCGTGATTGCCGTGGGTCTGACGGCCGTCCGCCAATTCCTGCCGGCCGCGGTGAGTTTCCTGGCGGCCGTCCTGCTGGCCGGCGGCGGGATCGTCTATCGCAGCGGCGGGGGTTCCGCCGGGCCGCTGGGCGAAAAACCCTTGGGCCGCGGGCCGTACACCGCGACCGGCTGCACGCCCAACGCCGACGTCTGCCGCCGGCTGACCGGGATCCTCGGCGAGCTCCGCGAGGCCGCAACCGAGAAAGGCTGGAGCGTCGACTGGAACCGCTTCCAGGCCCTATTGGACCAGGCGGCGGCATCAAGCGCCTCGGGCGATTTCCCCCAGGCGGTTCGATGCCACTGCCAGGCGATCACCTTCATGATGGGCGAGCTCAAGCGGCAGGGCAAGACCCGCAACGACCTGTCGAAGTGAAGTCAAAGATCCAACACCTTCACGCCTTGTCGGTTGACAAGGGCGATGAACGGAACGCGATGGTTCTTGGCCGTGCGTTCCATTTTCTTCTGAAACTTGACGAAGGTCTCGGCCATTTGCTCGCCGGTCATGTTTCCGCTCGTCAGGATAAACGATCGCGCGCCCGGCAGAAGCAGGCACTGCTTTTCCAAGGTGTTGTGCCGAATTGCTTTATCCTTCGTGAGAAGAATCTATTTCTTCTCTGTTACCATGGGGAGGAATACAGCGTCTTCTGCGTCGGGGGCGAAATGGTCGCGGTGCAACTTCAACACGAAACCGCTTGCCCGCAACTTCTCGATGACGACCTCACCCTGCAGGCATCGATCGAGAAAGAACACCAGTTGTTGCTCATGCAGCCGTTGAAGCGAACTCGAATCGGAGCGCCTCGTCGATTTTGCTTTCCGATTGGCCATAATCCCTAGATAGGGCCCGGATGTCTTCGCCGGCCTTGAACCTCTCGGCGATAATCGAGGTTGGTATGCCTGTCCCGGCGATGCAGGGTTTGCCGAACTGCACTCTCGGGTTCAGCACGACGAGTTTGGGGGAAGCCGTAATGTCGGGCCGTGTAAACGGGTAGAATCGAATCGGCAACCGATCGGGATCTCGCTCGACTCTCGCCAGATACACTTCGATTGCTTCCTTCATTTCAAGTTGCCCATTCCGTGATATGTTCAGCAGCCTGCCGTATTGTTCGATGAGCAGGTCTGTGCCATCGGTGAGCATCTTCTGGTCCGCAAGAGGGTGTGCAATGCCAAGCTGCCGCGATAGGTACACGAGCGCCCTGCGCACCTCGGGCATCTGCACCTTGTGCCGCCTCCGAATGGCGCTGAGCACGTGCAGTTCGACGACGTTTCTGAAGGAAACCACCGCGTTCTGCCTGTCGGCAACTTTGATGAGCGGTTGAAAGAATTTCTCCCCAGACGCGCACTTGTAGGTTCTCCCAAGCACCCATGTGCGCAGAGTTGCCAGCGGGACCTGCAAGTAATGCGAGACTTGGGGTACGGAGTAGGCTGGCAGGTCCAGAGGGTCTCGACCGCCATAAAGGGCCGACGCCTGCGAGTTACGCGTCATAGGAAGCACTCCCTGAATGGCATTCTGCCCTATTTCGGCAAAAAGGGCAAGCTCTCTTTGCCGCCCCCCCCTACTCCTCTTCCTCGTCCTTGAGCTGCGCCTTGGCGATGATCTCCTGCTGGACGTTGCCGGGCACGACGTCGTAGTGGCTGAACTCGATGGCGTAGCTGCCCTGGCCGCCGGTGATGCTCGATAGACTCCGCGCGTAGGTCGTCACTTCGGCCAGCGGCACCTCGGCCACGACCGTCTGGAGGTCGCCGCCGGCGGAATCCATCCGCAGGACGCGGCCCCGGCGGCCCGACATGTCGCTGGTGATGTCACCCACCTTGCTGCTGGGCACCGTCACCTCGATCTTGACGATCGGCTCCAGCAGGGCCGGCTTGGCCTGCTGGAAGACGTTGCGGAAGGCCATCGAGGCCGCCGTCTTGAATGCCTGCTCGGAGCTGTCGACCGGGTGGTGCTTGCCGAAGTGGACCTCGATGCAGACGTTCTGGACCTTGTAGCCGGCGATGACGCCCCGCTCGAGCCGGTCGCGGAAGCCCTTCTCGATCGCCGGCATGAAGTTGCCCGGTATCGTGGCGCCGACGACCGAGTCGAGCCAGCAGAAGTTGTTTTCCGCGTCGTAGTGGACCTGCTTGAGCGAGGGGAACCGGGCCTTGACGGCCCATTCCTCGATGTTGACGTCCTTCGGCATGGGGAACATGCGGATGTGGACCTCGCCGAACTGGCCGCGGCCGCCGGTCTGCTTCTTGTGGCGGTAGCTGCCGTCGGCCGGGACCTGGATCGTTTCGCGGTAGGGGATCTTGGGCTCCTTGGTCTCGACCTCGACCTTGTCCCGCCGTTTGAGCCGCTCGCGGAGGATCTGCAGGTGCAGCTCGCTCATTCCGGTAGCCACCATCTCCTTCGTCTGGGAGTCGCGGTCGATGCGGAAAGTCGAGTCCTCCTGGGCGATCTTCCCGAGCGCGCCGGAGAGCTTGGCTTCGTCGCCGCGGCTCTTGGGGGTGACCGCCAGGCCGACCATCGGCGAGGGGAAGACGATCGGCGGCATCGTCAGCTCGCCCAGGGTCGTGCCGGTGTGGAGGTCCTCCATCTTGGTAACGGCGACGATCTGGCCGGGCCCGGCCTCGTCGACCGGTTCGGTCTTGTCCGCCTGGAGCTCGAAGAGCTGCGCGATCTTCACGCCCTTGCGGACGCCGACGACCGGCACGGTGTCGCCCGTCTTGAGCGTGCCCGAGTAGACCCGCAGGAAGCTCAGCTTCTGGACGAACGGGTCGATGCGGGTCTTGAAGACCTGGGCCACCAGCGGGCCGGCCGGGTCGGCCTTCACTTCGAC
Source organism: Thermoguttaceae bacterium (assembly GCA_050014815.1). GTDB lineage: Bacteria > Planctomycetota > Planctomycetia > Pirellulales > Thermoguttaceae > JBEKCP01. Next base: position 17,938 of record JBEKCP010000003.1, read on the forward strand.
CATTTCGCCGGCGGCATTCTTGGCGGTCCGCGGGACGCTGTCCGGCCTCAGGCCCACCATCGCCATCACGTCGAGCAGCTCCGGCAGCCCGACGCCCGTCTTCGCCGAGACGCATGCGATCGGGATGACCGAGCCCTGGGCGACCGCGCGGACCACCAGCCGCGAGATTTCCTCGTCGGTGGGCTGCTGGCCCTCGAAGTACCGCGACATGACTTCGTCGTCCACTTCGATGATCGACTCCAGGAGCGATTGGCCGATCTCGCCCGGATCGACCAGGGCGCCTTGCGTGTCGGAGGGGACCCTCAGGGTGCCGGCCACGCCGCGGAAGTCGGCCCCCTGCCCCAGCGGGACGTTGATCAGCGTGGCGGCCTTGCCGAACAGCTCCCGGACGTTTGCCACCAGGGTCGGGAAGTCGATGTTCTCGGCATCCATTTTATTGAGCACGATCATGCGGCCCAGGCCGGCGGTGCCCGCCTCGGCGAAGACCCGCCGCGTGTTGACCTCGATGCCCGCCTGCGCGTTGATGACGATGGCCGCGGTATCGACCCCGCGGAGCGCGCTGATCGTCTGGCCGATGAAGTCCGGGTAGCCCGGCGTGTCGATCACGTTGAACCGCTTGCCGGCATGGTCGAAATGGACCACGGCGGCCTCGATCGTGTAGCGGTGCTGTTTTTCTTCGTCGTCGAAGTCGCAGATGCTGGTGCCCTCGTCGACGCTGGCCGGGCGGTTCAAGGCGCCGGTAGTCAGCAGGAACTTGTCCACCAGGGTGGTCTTGCCGGCCGAGCCGTGTCCGCAGAAGGCGATGTTCCGAATGTCCGCAACGGCATGCTTCGCCATGTCGGTCCTCGATTTTGGATTTTGGATTTCCGATTTTGGATTTGTTTAGGATTTCGTGCTTCGGATTTCGTGCTTCCTGCCAGCCGCTGCCAGCGCTTCGGGCAGGGTCAGGGTTCCTTCATACAACGCCCGGCCGATAATGCAGCCGGCCATCGGGACCGCGGCGAGGCGGGCCACGTCCTCTCGCGTCGTCACGCCCCCCGAGGCGATCACCGGCCGAGCGATCGCCTGCTGCAAGCGGGCCATCGCCGGCACGTTCGGGCCCGCCATCATGCCGTCCGCGGCGATGTCGGTATATATCACGGCGGCGATCGGCTCGGCGGTAAACCGCTCGGCCAAGTCGGTTACCGTCACGTCGCTGGTGCTGAGCCAGCCCTCCGTCGCCACCCGGCCGTCCCGGGCGTCGATGCCCAACACCAGGCGGTCGGGAAACTGCCGGCACATGCGGCGGAACCAATCGGGCTCGCCGAGGGCCCGCGTGCCAATCACCAACCGGGCGAGTCCCAGGTCGAGCAGTTGACGAATGGTTGCCTCGCTGCGGATGCCGCCGCCGAACTCGCACGGGACATCCACGGCCTCGACGATCGCCCGGACCGCCGCCAGGTTGCGAGGCTCGCCCTCTCGTGCCCCGTCCAGGTCCACCAGGTGCAGGTGCCGGGCCCCCAGGTCGCCCCAATGCCGGGCCATCGCCGCCGGGTCCTCGCCGAAAACCGTCTCCTGCCGATAATCCCCCTGCCGGAGGCGAACGCACTTGCCCCCCCGAAGGTCAATGGCCGGCCAGACTTCCACCCGTTTCACACTCCTCCGAACACCAACCCGACGCGCAAGCGAGGGACCCGGAATGAATCACCCTCGCTTGCGCTTCGGGCTAGTGTCCACTCTTAGTGTCGAAACAAGGTCTTGTACACGAGTAGTCCGGGCACGCAAGCGGGCCTGCCTCAGTCCGGTGCCCGCCGCAAGAGGGGTAGCATATCCTCACTAGCCCGAAGCGCAAGCGAGGGAGTGGCAACTCGTTACCCTCGCTTGCGCGTCGGGCTAGTGTCGAACACACGACCCACGGATGCCTGGCCCATGAATAATCCGCCCCAGCGTGGCTACAGCGCCCCGAAGTTCTTCAAAATCCGCAGCCCTTCCGACTGGCTCTTCTCCGGATGGAACTGGGAGGCGAAGACGTTGTCGCGCCAGATCATCGAGCAGAACGGCCCGCCGTAATCGGTCTCGGTGGCGATGACAGCCGGGTCCTCGGGCACGACATAATACGAGTGGACGAAATAGACGTACGTCCCCTCCGCGATCCCCGCGAGGACCGGGGCGCGGCGGCGGATGGCCACCTGGTTCCAGCCCATGTGGGGGACCGAGTAATCGGGCGGCAGATCGAAGCGGACGACCTCCCCGCGGAGGACGCCGAGCCCCTGGTGCCGGCCGTTCTCGTAGCTCGTGTCGAAAAGCAGTTGGAGGCCCAGGCAGATCCCCAAGAAAGGCTTGCCCGAATTGATGGCCTCCAAGACCGGCTCGACCAGGCGGCGGTTCTTGAGTTCGGTCATGGCGTCTTCAAACGCCCCAACGCCCGGCAGCACGACCTTGTCGGCCGCGGCGACTACCGCCGGATCGCTCGTGACGACGGCCTGGTGTCCGACCTTCTCCAGCCCCTTCTGGACGCTGCGGAGGTTGCCCATTCCGTAGTCGATGATGGCGATCATGGGGGGGAGGGGGATTAGGGATTAGGGATTAGGGATTAGGGATTAGGGATTAGAGCCGCTTGCGGCTTCGCACGCGGCGGGATTACGAACTATTGCAGATTACTCCCCCATTTTAACCCTTCTACCGGCCAGAGGAAGAAGCCGTGGTTTCGATCCCCTGCCGCGGATATGCATCCGCGGCTATTGTTTCCCAATCCCCAATTCCCAATTCCCAATCCCCAATCCCCAATCCCCAATCCCTAATCCCCAATCCCTAATCCCTTCATCCTCCCGCCCGCTGCTCGGGATAGATGACCAACTCGACCCGTCGGTTCCGCTGCTTGCCCTCGGGAGTGGCGTTGGAGACGACCGGGTGGTTGGGCCCGTGGCCGACCACGAAGACCTGATCGGCTCGATATCGGCCGCTGCCGACCAACACCTCGTAGACGGCCATGGCCCGGGCGACCGAGAGCTCGTGGGTTGTTCGGAATTGGCCGCCCCCGATGGGATCGGTGTCGGTGTGTCCCTCGATGCCGAGGATCTGGTTGGGATAGGTGCGGCGGATCTCGGCGGCGGCGTCGGCGATGATGTTGGCCGCGGTGGGCAACAGCCGGGCGGTGCCGTGCTCGAAGAGCTGGCCGCCAGGCAGTTCGACCCGGATTACATCGCCGTCCAGCCGGACCTGGACGCCCGGCGTGTGGATCACCGGAAGGGTCTGAAGGAGGCTGTTGTTGGGGGTGATCGAGACCCCGGACTGCCGGTGCAGCGAGGCCGCCATGGCCTGGGTCTTCTTGTCGGCATCCTGCTTGTCGGTCTGGAGTCGGGCCAATTGATTCGTGGCGGTGCGGAGCTGCTCGTTGGCGGCCGCCAACTGGTCTTCCGCGAGCTTCCGCTGCTGGGCCTCCTGCGCCACCGTTTCGTGCAACTCCCGGTTGTCGCGGTCCATGGTGGCCAGCCGGTCCTGGTATTGCTGGTTCTGCCGCGTCAAGTTCGCCTGCTGCTGCTCGAACTGGTTCAGCCGCCCCCGGAGCACCATGGGATTGTCGGCACAGCCGGTGAGGGCCGCCAGCGCGAGAGCCGGGAGCCATGGCGCCCATTTCGTCCGTGGCATGGCAGTAAACCTCCTTCTGCGTCGCGGTGGGAAATGCAGCCGAGCTTCCCGCCATGCGTCAACCCACAAGAGGGGGTTTCGCACAGACTACCGCAATCGGCGGGCCGGATGGTAGCAAGAGGCCTTACACGGGGCAAGAGCAGTTGGAAGAAAGGCGGAAGGGTTTAGCGGGCGGGCTTGCCCGCCGTGGGCAACCGGCGATCCGGTGCATGCGTAAGCTATCGTTGAATGGATCCTCCCGGCGGGCAAGCCCGCCCGCTAAACACTGCTTTCCCAAATGCCCCTGTTCGAAGCTATTACCGACCTGACCGCGGGGGCCGAGGCCCTTCGCCGCCGCCGCTACGGGGTGATCGAGGTGGCCGACGGGGAGTTTCGCCGGGTGCTGCTGAGGCCGTGGCCCAAGATCGCCTCCGGGCCGGAAATCCTCCTCCTGGGGCAGTGGTGCCACCGCTTGCGCCGCGGAGACCGAGTGCTCGTCTACTACAACCAGCCCTGGCGATTCCCTAATTTCCTGGCCTTGAAATACGTGGTCTCGCGGCGCGAGACGAGCCTCGGATCGCTGGGCCGGGCCATGGACGTGCTCGACGAGATCGCCCGATTGAAGCAAAGCGACGCCCTGCTGTGCGACGCGGCCAACTGGCGGATCTCGACGCGTGTGATGGCCCGACGGGGCTGGGTGCCCCACTGTCCGTCGCGGTGGCACCGGCATTTCATCAAGCGGCTCTACGGGGTCTTTCCGGCGCCGGCGGCGTGGCTACGGATCGAAGAGGGATTAGGGATTGGGGATTAGGGATTGGAATCTCGCTTGCGGCTTCGCAAAGGTATTCCCCGATTCCGTTTTCTTCCTGCTCACGGTCGTCGAAAGAGCGACAAAATAGCTCGCACCAGGGGCAGCAAGACGACGATCATCGCCAGGCAAACCAGCAGGATCCCGAGCAACCACCACCCCAGGGCGAAGTAAATCTGGAAACGGCCCCATATCGTGGCCCAGGCCACGAGCGTAACCATGGCTGCCAGGCAGAGGAACGGGCCGTATGGAATCTCCGACTCGCCCAGGGCCCATTGGACCAGTCCTACGACGACCCCCAGCAGAGGGGCTAGGAAGAATATGATCACGGCGGCCTGCCAGCCCAGCATGGCGCCGATCATGGCCATGAGCGTAACGTCGCCGAAGCCCATGGCCTCGCGTCCGAGCACGGTCGAGCCGAGGACCCGGACGATCCAGATCGTGCCGGCGCCGACGGCCAGGCCGGCCAGGGAACTGAGGAGTCCGGCCCAGTGCAGCCCGCCCCAGGCCCGGACACCGGCGATTGCCGCCGATCCGGCCAGCCCCATGGCCAGGATGGCGTAGGTGGACCGCTGGCGGACCAGTCGGGCGCAGCAGAGTTGCCAGGCGCGGCAAAGTCCATGACGCGTGTACCACGACCGCGGCAGGATTGCGAAGCACCAGAGCCACCAGCAGGCCATGGCCAGAGCCAGGGCCGCGCCGCCCAGCCCGGCGGGCGACAGCCACGGCTGATTGTCAAGCGGCGAGGTCAGCATGACGAAGTAGACCAGGGGCGCGCCGCCGGGCCCGGCCATCGCGCCGGGTAGCAGCGAGGTGGGCCAGACGGCCATGAAAAGCAGGGCCGCCAGCGTCCCAGGCACGGTGACGGCGTCCGGGATGGTCTTTTCATCCACGTCGATCCAGGTGGCAACCCACATGAGCGAAAACAGGACGATATGGGCGGCGTACTGGTGGTGGAGGGCCCCGAGCATATCGACGTTCAACGGGCCGCGCAAGGTCGGCGGGAGGAGGCCAGCAGCCACCGTCTCCCACCAGTAGAGGCCTGCGAAGACGGCCCCGGCGAGCAGCTCCAGGAGCATGGGCCGGATCCAGAATCCCCGCCCGTGCTGCGGCGCCTCCCGGCTCAGCCCGAGCCAGCCGATCACCGGCAGCCGATCCCAGAATCGCCGCGGCCCCACACCGGCCGGCGGCCGCGACCACGGGCTGATCCAACGGCAGTTCCACCCGAGCCGGTAGATCCCCAGGTTGGCCAGGCTGCCGACGCACACCCCGGCCACCAGCAGGATCGCCAACCGCAGCCAGGTCGGACAAGTAAGGATTAGATTCACTTGGTCTCCAAAATCCGAAATTCGAAGCACGAAATCTCAAACAATGTCAAATGACCGAAATCGAAATGACAGAAACGTTGGGGCAAGAGCCAGCCGCGCGTCCGTTTCGAATTTCGTATTTTGGGTTTGTTTCGGATTTCGACATTCGGATTTCGGATTTCGCAAAAAGCCGGGCCGGCGGATTGCCTCCCACTAATCAATCTCCCGGAGGTCTACCAGCACCAGGATCTCCTCGGTCAATTGCTCGGGGCTTTTTCCTTCAGTATCCACTACATGGTGGGCCAGTTCCCGGTAGATCGGCTCCCGGCGGGTCAATAACTGGATGATTTCGTCCAAGGGCCCCTCGCCGGTCAGGTTCGGCCGGCGGCCGGCGGTCGTGGCGTCGGCGGACATGCGGGCGAGGATGGTTTCGGGCAAGGCGGTCAGCCAGACGACACGGCCCGAGCGACGCATGGCCTGGCGGTTCTCGGCCCTGAGCGGGGCCCCGCCCCCGGCGGCCAGTACAAGTTTGTCCTGCCGGCAGAGGTCGGCGATGACCTGGGCCTCGATGGCGCGGAAGGCCGGCTCGCCCCCCTCAGTGAAGATCCGGGCGATCGACCGGCCCGCACGACGCTCGATCTCCACGTCCGCGTCGATCCACGACCAGCCCAACCGCTGGGCCAACAGCCTGGCGAGCGTCGTCTTGCCGGTGGCGCGGTAGCCGATCAGGACGAGGTTCATGGCCAACAGTATGGCCTAGACGCCCATTTGTGTAAAGGATAAGGTAATATCTAGTGGAGCAGTGGGTGCCACGACCATGCTTCGCACGGTGCCCGGCTTGTCCAGCAGTGCAGAGAACACGGTTGGACAAGCCGGGCACCGACCGAAGGTTGGTCGTGGCACCCTTAATAATGAGTGACAGAGCATTAGGATCCAGTAAGGAGATCGGCCATGGGCGCCCATCTGCAACGTGAAATCGACCGTCTGAAGAAGCAAGTCCTGTCGCTCTGCTCCCTGGTCGAGGGTCAGGTCGAAAAGGCGCTGCGCGCGGTGATCGACCTCGACGAGGCCCTGGCCGAGGAAGTCGAGCGCGACGACCTGGAAATCGATCAACGCGAGATCGAGGTCGAGGAGGAGTGCCTGAAGACACTCGCACTGCACCAGCCGGTCGCAGCCGACCTGCGGATGATCATCGCCGCGCTGAAGATCAACAACGACCTGGAGCGGATCGGCGACATGGCCGTCAACATCGCCCGGAAAGGCCGGGCTTTGGCCGGCGACCCGCCGCCGGATCTGGCCTGCGACTTGGGGGCCATGTGGAGGAAGACGCAGGCGATGCTCCGCGACAGCATCGACGCCCTGGTGAACCTCGACGTCGCGGCAGCCCGCTCGGTTTGCAAACGGGACGACGAGGTCGACGCCATGAAACTGGCCGTCCGCAAGGAGGTCGAGGAGGTCCTGCGCCGCCAGCCCGAGCGGGTCGCCAGCTTGCTCCGGATCCTGGCCGTCTCCCGCAACCTGGAGCGGATCGCGGACCTGGCCACCAACATCGCCGAAGACGTCATCTACCTGGTCGAGGGCCACATCATCCGCCACGGCATGAAGCTCCGGCCGGAGACGGAGATGTAGTGGGGATTTTGGATTTTCGATTTTAGATTTTGGATTTGTTTAGGATTTCGTACTTCGGATTTCGTGCTTCGTGCCAGCGACCAGCCATTACCCACTAATCCTCTCGACCCGGCTGACGGCCTGGCCGCGGGCGAAGCGGGTCAGGATCTCCTGGCCCGGGCTAAGCTCCGAGGCATCGCGAACGATCCGGCCATCATCGAGCCCCGCGGTGAGCGTGTAGCCCCGGCCCAGCACGGCCAGCGGGCTGAGCGATTCCAATCGGGCGGTGGTCTGTTCGAGGAGACGGCGGGCCGCCCGCAGCCGCTGCCGGACAGCCCGCAGCGCCCGGCCGGCCAGTTCGTCCAACCGCCCGGCCAGTTCCTCGATGCGCTCGCGGGGCCGCCGCATCACGCGGCGACCGGCCAACTCGTCCAACCGGGACCGGGCGGCCGCCACCCGCCACCGCACGGCTGCGGTGAGCCGCCTCTCGGCCTGCCGCAGGCCGGAGAGCACCTCTTCGGCGGCCGGGGCCACCAGTTCCGCCGCCTCGCTGGGCGTCAGCGCCCGGACGTCGGCCACCAGGTCCGAGAGCGTCACGTCGATCTCGTGGCCGATGGCCGAGATGACCGGGATGCGGGAGGCATGGATCGCCCGGACTACGACTTCCTCGTTGAACGCCCACAGGTCTTCGAGGCTTCCGCCGCCGCGGGTGACGACGAGGCAATCGATCGCCAGGGGGAGGCGGTTGGCCGTTTCAATGGCCTCGGCGACCTCCTCGGCGGCGCCTTCGCCCTGGACGCGGGTGGGCAGCAGCAGCACGTCGGCCCCCCGCCATCGCCGCCCGAGGACCTGGAGGAAGTCGTGGATTGCCGCCCCGGTCGGACTGGTCACGACGGCGATTTGCCGCACGAACCGCGGCAGCGGCCGCTTCCGTGCGCGGTCGAAGAGCCCTTCCCGCTGGAGCTTGTCGCGGAGCTGCCGCAGGGCCAACTCCAGGGCCCCGATCCCCCGCGGCTCCATCTGCTCGATGATCAACTGGTAGGTGCCACGCGGAGCGTAAACATCGAGGTGGCCGCGACAGACCACCTGCAACCCGTCGCGGAGATCGAACCGCACCCGGGCGGCCGTCTGCCGCCACATCGCCGCGCGGAGTTGGGCCCGGTCATCCTTCAAAGTCAGATAGCAGTGCCCCGACTGCGGGCGAGAAAGGTTGGAGACCTCGCCCGCCACCCAGACCGCCGGAAACGACGCCTCCATGAGGTCCTTGACCTGGGTGGTCAGCTCCCAGACCGAGAGGACGCGGGGCGACGCCGGGGCCTCGCGGGGCTCGGGAGAATCGTCAAAAAGAAAGTCGGACGGCATGGGTCAAGCTACGGAGCGGGCGAGGAACAACTTCCAGCTTTCGAGAGGCCACAAGAGACTTAGCCACGGATGGAACACGGATCGAACACGGATGATTCAGAAGACGAATCGCTTGAACTCGACCTTCGTTCTGCCAAAGTTGATCGATAGACCGACCTTGGCACCGGTGGCCTTCAGTTCGTTGAGCAATTGCGGTTCATCTTCGGTATTGTACGTTCTCGCCACTTTCAATTCGACGATCACACAACCATTGACGAACAGATCGGCCTTGTAGAAGCCAACCTCGGCGCCCTTGCAGGACACCCGAATCTCACTTTCGATAGAAGAGAGCCGCCCCCTTATCTTCAATCCGTGTTCGATCCGTGTTCCATCCGTGGCTCGATTCAAAAGTCAATCCTCGATCGAGCCCAACGGTCTTCGACCCGCCCGATGGGCCGGCAGGGCCGCGGGACGCCTTGCCGGCGCATCACGAACTCGCCCGGCGCGGGACGGCCCGAGGCGGCCCAGGCCTCGGCCTCCCAGGTCAGCCGGTTCAACAGCACTTCCATCCGCCGGCGGAAATGTTCCAAGCCGTCGCGATCCAGGTCGGGCGGGACATGGATCTCGGGGCTGAAGATGACGCGGGCGCGGGAGAACGGGCGAGGAACGGCGAACCGGTCCCAACTGCCGGCCCGCCACGGCCGGTCGTAACCGTAGCCCATCGCCACCAGCGGCATCCCGAGCTTCGACGCCAGGTAGATCGCCCCGGGCGCCAGGCGTCGCCGCGGGCCGCGGGGGCCGTCGGGCGTAATCGTCAGGTGCAACTTCCGGCTGCTCGCGGCCAATAGCTGGCGGATGGCCGCCACGCCGCCGCGATTGGTTGAGCCGCGGACGAAGCCGAACCCGAGGTGGGCGGCCACGTGGGAGAGGATCTCGGCGTCCCGGTGGCGGCTCAAGAGCATGGCCACGTTGCAGTGCCCCCGCAGGTAGATCGGACACAGGATGTACTCGTGCCAGAAGATATAGATCCTTTGCCGCCGCCATCCCGATCCCGGCAGATCGACCGTGGGATCGTAGTAGGCTGCGCGGTAGTCGAGCGTGCCCATCCAGCCGCGGACGGCCGCCGTGGCCAACAGTCCGCCGAGCTTGTTGAGGAAGGGGCTTTCGAGTTTCATGCAGAGGGATCAGGGGTCAGGGATCAGGGGGCAGCGGTCAGGGGGCAGCGGCACTGAAGGAAAAAGGTAAAATGCAAAATGAAAAATGCAAGAGTCCGGTCCGGCATTTTGCATTTTGACTTTTACATTTTACCTTTTGCATTTCTCAGTCTCTACTGACAACTGACTACTGACAACCGGCAGTTCCCCCGGCGTCGGGCCATTCTCCGTGGAACACTTCCACTGCCGGGCCGGTCATCCGGACGCGGCCGTCGTCGGCCCAATGGAGTTCGAGGTCGCCGCCGGGCAGGTGGGCGAGGATTTTCCGGTCGGTGCGTCCGGCCAGGGCGCCGGCCACGCAAACCGCGCAGGCCCCGGTGCCGCAGGCCAGCGTCTCGCCGGCGCCCCGCTCCCAAACTCGCATCCGAACCTCCGCGGGCGAGACGACCTCGACGAACTCCGCGTTCGTGCGGTTGGGGAAGTGCGGGTCGCTTTCGATCCTGCGGCCGACGTTGTGGACCCAATAGTCGCTGAGTTTGCCGACGAAGGTGACGCAATGGGGGTTGCCCATCGAGACACACGTCACCGCGAGATTGCGTCCGCTGACGGTCAGGGGCGCATCGACCACGGCGCCATCGGGCTGTTGCGGATTGCCCGGCAGGGTCGTCGGGATCCGTTCCGGCTGGAGGATCGGCTGGCCCATATCGACCCGGACGCGGCGGACCCGGCCCTCGGCCATTTCCAAGTCGAGCGTCAGGACGCCCCGGCCCGTCTCGATCCGGAGCGTCTCTTTCCGGCCCAGGCCGTGGTCGTAGAGATACTTGGCCACGCACCGCACTCCGTTGCCGCACATCTCGGACTCCGAGCCGTCGGCGTTGAACATCCGCATGCGGGCGTCGGCCTTCCGGCTGGGGCAGATGAGGATGAGGCCGTCGCCTCCGACGCCGAAATGCCGGTCGGAGATTTTGCGGGCCAACTCGTCGGGCCGCTCGGGCATGGGCTCGGCCAGGCAATCGACGTACACATAGTCGTTGCCCGCCCCTTGCATCTTGGTGAATCGCATGACAGCCTCCAGATAGCGGGTAATTCTAGAGCATGGATGGGGGCCGGGCAACCGCCGGTTTCCTCGTGCGAAGCCGCAAGCGGCGATCATCCGGCCAGGTCCAGGAGGCTGCCGCTTTGGCCGGCGGGGTCCTTCGGCGGAGGCGATCCTTGGTCCTCGGGCTGGGTTGGCTCAGGACGCCGCGACCGGATGACCCACGGCCGGCGGCCGTCGGCATCGCGCTCGCCCGTCTGGTGCTCGTCGCCGTCTGGCTCTCCGATGGCCGCGGCCGTTTCGGCCTTCTCCTGGCCCTGGACATGACGTTCCGCGACGGCGGTGGCATGATGGGCCCGCTCGACTTCGGGGCCCTTGGTCGAGGCCAGCGGCGCGCCGGCCGCACTGGAAATCAGCGGTACCGGAGGACCTACGCTCATGGCATGTCTCCTGTCGCCGTCATCGCCTGTCCGGAGGACGACGGTCCTGCAACTGTTGCAGGGCCTGGTTGACCGCGGGAAAGGCTTCCTTGCGGATATCCGGGTTCTGGAGGGTTCCGCCCACGTGGATTTGCAGCAATTGCTGGCTCGCGCCGGTGAAGAAGTTGCGCAAGGCGGGAATTCCCAATTCGCCGCGGCCGACGATCGCGGCAAACGTGAGATTGGGCTCGCCCTGGAAGTTCATCTCTCCCTTGCCCCGGAGGCTGATCGCGTCGCCGGTGAAGTCGATCCGGTCGAAGTAGAAGTGTTCGCCTTCGATGCGGAAGTCGACGTCGCTGCGGCTGAACGCCCGAGAGTCCGGGGCGCGGATGCTCAGGAGTTTGAGCATGGCGATCATCACGGGCAGCTCGTAGACGTCTGCGTCGCCGAGGTGGAGGCTGCCGTGGCCGGTCAGGTTCTGGGCGTTCCGGCCGTAGCCGCCCAACTCGACGTTGCCGGAGAGGGTGCCGCGGAGGTTCCGCCGGTTGGAGCCGAACTCGTGGGCCGAGCGGGCCAGGTCGGCGTTCACCAGCGCGGCCTGCACGCCGTAGCGGGGACTCTGTCCTATCGCGACCCAGGCGTCGCCGTAGACGGTCCCGCCGAGGAACTTCGCCGTGATGGGCCGCGGTGTCCGCGGGGGCGGGCCGTCGTGCGGGGCCGCCTCCGCCGCCCGGCGGTCCACCCACGAACCCAAGAGCATCTGCTGGTCGTCGATTCGCAGCGGGCCCGTCACCTCGGTGAACTGGTGGTCCTTGTAGCTGAGCGAGTCCAGGGCCAGCTCGCCGAGCGAGGAGAAGTTCTGACCGTCGAACCCGCCGGAGAACCCCAGGCTGCCGTGGATGTTCTCCAGCCGGATCCCCGAGTCGATGCCCACCTGCTGGAGTCCGATGGCGAGGTTCCACTGGGAGCGGATGGGGTCGTCGAGCCGGCCGCCCCGGGCCAGCTCCAGCGCGCCGCGGAGATGGATCAGGCCCGAGAGGTTCAACTCGCCCAGCGGCTTCTTCATTCGCGGCGGCAGGGCCTGCATCAGCTCGCGGTCCAGCCGGAGCCGATCGACGGTGAGGGCGTCCATGCGAAGCTGCCAGCCGCCGTCGGGAAGGGACTGGCACAATCCGTTCTCCGCCGCCACCTTGACCTGCCCGTGCTCCGCCCGGAAATGCTCGATCGTCACGCGGCCGTCGCGGTAGGTGAGGACGCCTTGCAGTCTTTCGAGCCGGTACGGGAAGGAGACCGGCTCGATCGAGCAGGTTTCGCTCCGCGGCTCGGCCCGCACGCTCACGTCGAGCCCCCCGGTGGCGCCGAGGTACTGGATGTCGGTCACCAGGTCGATGATGCCGCGGGGGCGCAAAGTGCTCCAGACCTGCCGCATGGACGGTTGGAGGGCGTCGCGAAGCTCCTCTTCAAGCGAGACGGTCGCGGCGCGAAGCGAGAGGAGGACCTGCGAGCCGGCGGGGGCGGCCGTGAACTTCCCCTCGCCAGTGACGCGGCACGTGCCGTTGTTGCCCTCGAACTCGCGGAGCTGCCAATTCCCGTCGAGCATCTCCAGGTTGCCGCGGACGTTGTCCAACGAGAAGGGGAAGTGCTCGTAGCGGAGCCAGCACCGGCTGACCCGGACCGCCGCGTGCTGGTGGAGCGTCTCGGCGCCGGCGTCTCGCCACAGCCGATACGCGAAGCCGAGCGTGCCGCGGAGGGCCAGCGAGCGGACGAAGGCCTGGGTGCGATCGGGCAGGGCCAAGAGCAGCTTCTCGTTGATCGGCAGGTCTTCCCCCTTGGCCTCCACCCAACCCCAGGCCCCGCCCAACGGATCGTTCAACCGGCCGTCGATGCGGATCACCTGGTCCTCGCTCTGGGCCGAAAGGCTCGCCGTCAACACGTTGTCCTTCAGGTGCACAATGCCCTTGCCGCGGTCCAGGCGATAGGGGAGCTTGTAGTGCGTAAAGGAGACGTTCTGGCACCGGACCTGCACGTCCGGATTCCAGCTCGCGCCGTCGTAGGCCAACCGCACTTCCGCGTCGACCTGGCCGTCCGGACGAAATCTGTGCCACTGCTCCTGGAGGCGGTCGGGCAGGACGTCGAGCAACTGGTGATCGAGCTCCAATTGCCGGACGTCGGCATCGAGGACGAACCGGCAGTGCGGGCCCAGGCCCGTCCCGCGACACCGCATCTGAAGCGCCGCCTGGTTGCTCCGCGCGGAGAGATCCTCGATCGTGAAACCCCCGTTTCCCACGCGGAACTGCGCCCGGATCTCGGTCAACGGGTGCGGCAGACGCGGATCGTCGAGCCGGCCGCGGACCAGACGCCCGTTGACGTCGAACTCCAGAGGGACGGGCCTGCCCGGATCGTAGCTGACGTGGAAGGCCAGTCCCACCTGACCCCGCAAAGTTCCCAGAACTGCCAGGTTGTCCGAGAGGGGGCCCGGCAAGGCGCCGCGGAACTCGGGCGAGACCTCCATCCCTTCGATCGACCCGCTGATGGCGAACGCCGGCCGCTGGGAATCCACCTCGCCCTCGAACACCACCCGGTGGAAATAGTCGCCGCTCAAGGTCCCTTGCAGCTTGCGGGGCCCGCCGGCCGGATCGGGCGACGACGGCGGCGTCAGCGTCAGGTTGACGTCGCGGAGCGTCAGCGTGCCGGAGGGCACATTGGTCGGATCGAAGACCTCGACCGTCCCGTTCTCCACCACGACCTCCGGCGGCCGAGTGCCGTAGTGCGGCAGCGGGAGGAGTTTCGAGGTGCTCCACGTGCCGTCGCCGCGCCGGGTCATCCGCAACGTCGGCCGGCGGATCGTCACCCGCGTGACCTCTATCTCTTCGCTGCCCAACAGCGCCGCGAGGTCCGTCGGGCAGGCCAGGAAGCACTCGTCGTGGGTGAACAACTCGGCCCCTGGTCCTTCGGCCGCCGGGTCCAGGACCGAGAGGCCGCGGACGGCGATCCCCTCGCCCTTGACGAGCACCGCCGAGCGGATCTTGACTTGCAGGTTGGGGTAGTGACTGGCAAGTTGCTTTTCGACCCGGGCTCGGATTTGCTCGTCGAGCCGATGGTAGCAATAGGGGACCATCAGCGCAGCCCCGATCACGCATGCGATCAGGCCCCACTTGAACCAGAACCAGCAGAAGTTAATGAGGCGGCGGCCGATGCTCGACAACCTCCCAAAAATAGGGAGGGCATGGTACTCTGGGGGGGCCGAGGAGGTCAAGGGCGGAAGGAAGGCGGAAGGCGGAAGAGCGTTTAGCGGGCGGGCTTGCCCGCCGTGGACCAAATGGCCACTCGGCGCACCCAGAGGGTACCCGGCCCGCCCGCTAAACTACCCCGCGCAGTAGCGATGGTAAGTCATTGCCACTCCCTCGCTTGCGCTTCGGGCTAGTCTTCGCTTGTCCGCTCGGCCAACCGGGCCAGAAGTTCCCGGGCGGCGCCGGAATCGATGGCCTCGGCCGCCCGGCGGACCCCGTCCGGCAAAGTCGAGACCACGCCGGCCGTCCAGAGCGCGGCGGCCGCGTTGGCCAGGACGATCTCCCGGGCCGGGCCGGGACGGCCATCCAGAATCGCCCGAATGACCGCGGCGCTCTCCTCTGGCCCTGAGACCTGCAGGCCCGACTGATCGGCCCGCGGCAGGCCGAAATCGGCCGGCGTCCAGTCGAAATGGCGGAGGCGGCCTTCCGCGGCCTCGGTGACGTGCGTTGGGGCGGCCAGCGTCACTTCATCCAGGGAGTCCGATCCGTGGACCACCACCGCCCGCCGAGAGCCCAGGAGCGTAAGGGCTTCGGCCAAGAGCGGCCGCAGCTCGGCCCGGCCGACGCCGATCAGTTGGAAGGAGGCCCCCGCCGGATTGACCAGGGGGCCGAGGATGTTGAAGATCGTCGGCCGGCCGAGCCTCTTGCGGACCGGGGCGACGTGCTTCATCGTGGCGTGCAGGAGCGGGGCGAAGCAGAAGCAGATGCCCAACTCCTCCAGGCAGGCCTCGACCCGGGCGACCGGGGCCTCGACGTTGACCCCCAGCGCGGCCAGGACGTCGGCCGAGCCGGACCGGCTGGTCGCGGCCCGGTTGCCGTGCTTGGCCACGGCCACGCCGGCGGCGGCGGTAGCCAGCGCGGCGGCCGTGCTGATGTTGAAGGTGCCGGAGCCGTCCCCGCCCGTGCCGCAGGTGTCCAGGACCACGGTCCGACTGGTGCGGATGGGGGTCATGCTCCGCCGCATGGCCAGGGCCGCGCCGGCGACCTCGGCGACTGTTTCGCCCTTTTCGGCAAGGGCCACCAGCAGCCGGCCGATCTGGTCCTCGGTCGCTTGGCCCGCCATGATGAGGCTGACCGCGCGGGCGGCCTCGTCCATCGACAGGTCCCGGCCGGCTTCAACGCTCCAGATGGCCGCCTCGATCATCGAATCACCCGTTGTTCTTGCCGTGTGCCACTGCTTGGAACGAGCAGTGCTGAGAAGCCAGAAGAACACTGCAACACTGCTTCTGCGAAGCAATTGATATTGTAGCATGTCCCGGTCATATCGCTGCCCTTGGCGAGAACCCCCCCATACGATGGGGGGGCTTTCGATGGACGTTGTTGCCGCCGTCGGGCGACTTGCCAACGGGTACCCGCCGGAGTAGCATGGGGTTTTCGCACGAATCCCGGAGGTCCCCATGCGAATGTTCTACCGGTGCGTGTTGGCCGTGGTGACGGCCGCGTGGTCCATGGCGGGTGGCAAGGCTGCGGAGCCGGTCGCCGGGCCCCAGAAGCCGGCCGCCGCCCCAAGCGCTGAAGAACCTGCCGTCGCCCCGACCTCCGGAGCCGAAATAGTCGCCGCGACGGTCATGAAGGAAAAGGGGGCCACGGTCGAATTGGACGGCAAGGGCCACGTCGTGGCCGCCGAGTGGGCCGGGGCCAAGCTGGACGACGATGCGCTGGCGCCGATTGCCAACCTGCCCGCCCTGGAGTCGCTCGACCTCGGCGAAAGTCGCGTTACCGAGGCGGGGCTCGTTCGTCTCCGCGGCCTCACCGGCCTGAAGCGGCTGTATCTGCACGACCTGCCCATCACCGACCATGCACTGGTGAACCTGCGGAACCTCGTCCACCTCGACGTCCTTTCCCTCCAGAACACCCGGATCGAGGGCCCGGGACTGATCTACCTCCGCGGCATGACCCACCTCCGCGTGCTGAATCTCAGCAAGACCAAGGCCGCCAACGACGCGCTGGTGTTCGTGAAAGGGTTTCAGGAGTTGGATACGCTCGCATTGGAAGACACTGGCGTGACGGGCGCGGGCCTGGCGCACTTGAAGTTGCTCGATCGGCTGCGGGTGCTCAACCTCAGCGGCTGCAAGATCACCGATGCCGACCTGGCCGGGCTGGTCGGCCACGACGCCCTCCGCATGCTCTACCTGAGACGGTGCGGCGTGACGCAGAAGGGCGTGTCGAGCTTCAAGGAGAAGATGGTGAGCCTGGCGGTGTATTATTTCTGAATCGGTAAATTGGCAGGCCGACAACTTGCATTGGAGATCCCTTATGGTTCGCACGTACTGGACGGTTCTGGTTCTGGGGTTGGCAACGGTTCTGGTTCCGGCGGGCCGCGCGGCCGATGAAGTCGCCGCCCCGCCGGCCCGCGAGTCCGGCAAGGCCGACGTGGTCTATGTCCCCACGCCCAACGACGTGGTGGCGAAAATGCTGGAGCTTGCCCGCGTCGCCAAGGACGACGTGGTCTACGATCTCGGTTGCGGCGACGGGCGGATCGTCGTCCTGGCCGCCAAGAAGTACGGGTGCAAGGGCGTCGGCTACGACATCGATCCGCAGCGCATCAAGGAATGCCGCGCCAACGCCGAGAAGTACCAGGTCACGGACCTGGTGCGCTTCGAGCAGAAAGACATCTTCACGCTCGACCTGAGCAAGGCGAGCGTCGTCACCCTGTACTTGCTGCCGGACCTGAACGTGCGGCTGATCCCGCAACTCGAGAAGCTCAAGCCCGGCTCGCGGATCGTCTCGCACGATTTCAGCATGAAGGGGCACGTGAAGCCGGACAAGGTGGTCACGGTCCAGTCGAAGGAAGACAACGTCGAGCACACGCTGTACCTGTGGACCGCTCCGCTGAAGAAGGTGAAGACGCCCGCGGAGGAGGAGTGACGAAGGATTAGCACTTGGATGCCGGCGTCACTATGGGCTGGCCGAGGCGAATCGCCTCGACGAGCTCTCGGACCGCCGCCTCTAGCCGGCGAAAGGATCGCATTTCCTTCCGACGGATCGCGCCGAGATCGACCAGGCCCGTGAGTTCGGCCTGGTCCACCGTTTCTTTGTAGCCGTTGGGCATGTTCTGGCGCAACCATCCCTTTGCATCCCGCGGCGCAACCTCTGGATTTGGTGGAAGGCTCTGGACCGCCCTTGGCAGCCCCGTCCGGCCGTCCGGGAACGGCTTCCCGACAAGAGACTCGGCCCCGGCGATCAGCCACGACTCGAATTCCATGCAGGCGAAGACGATAGCCGCGGAGAACATCGTCCCCGCACCGACTTCGCGGGCAGCTTCGGCGAGGCGCCGTCCCGCGTGCATCGCGCAGAAAGGTTGCCCCGGCGCCGTGGTCTTGCTGTCTCCATCGAGAAGAAGCAAACAGCCGCCAACGTTCTTTCGTTTAGCCGCGTTCCCAAGTTGGCGCCGCCACTCGGCAAAGTCCCTGCCGCCCCTGCTGATCTGTGAATACCCGCCAATCCTCAGGGGATGCTCGTCAAGGGATATCGCGTCAAAAGCCTCCTGCTCCGTCAGCAGCCGCTTGAGCAAGACGAAAGCGGCCTCCCTGTCGCTCTCACCCTCGACGAGGAGGACGAGCCGCTTCGGATTCATGGCGCGGCCCCTCGCGCTGGGTCCACGGTGAGCAGCTCGCCCGCATGAAGCAACTCGTCGGCGAGCGACTCACGTTGCTCCTCGGCCAGCGGGCCAACCTTGGTCTCCAGGTCTACAAGCTCGACCACTCGAATTTGTTCCGACAAGAAATGGTCGAGCAGCGCCGGGCTGTGCGTGGTCAATATGATCTGGCCCCGGCCGGCACCGGGAGCGGCCTGAAACTCTTCTGCCAGGAGAGACAATGCGCCGGGGTAGATCCCGTTCTCCGGCTCCTCAAAAAGGAGCGTTTGTTTCGGCGGCGTTTGATAAACGGCAAGAAGATGGGCATAGAACCGGCGGAATCCGTCGGACTCCTGGCTGAGGTCGAGTTGCAGCCGCTTGCCGTCCCAATGGTGCGCAACGACGGCGCGCCGGGGATTCTGCACGGAGTCGAGATCGACGCCTGCAATGGTTGGATTGATGCGCCTGAGGGACGCCGTGATGCTCCTGCGAGTCTCCGGGTTAAGGCTGCTGGTGATTTGCCGCATTGCCTCGAGGTAATTGCCCCCATCGTCGGCCAAGCCCGTCCCCTGATGGCCGCTGGGCTGCCCCTTCAAAACATCGTACGGGAACCGATAGATGCCGATCGCCGTGGTCAACACCGTGTAGGCCATGACGGCGTCCTCGATCCCGGGCAATCGCCCCAGAGCGATCGGACCTGGTTGGGGGAGGGGAAGTATGGCCGGTTCCACCTCCCATTTGACTTGGTTTGAAGGAGGGGCAAAAGTCTGCCGAAACAGCGCCTCTCCCCCGTACTCGAGGGACTCCAACCGCGGGACCGCAATATTATGCTGCGGGTGAAAGGCGAGTGTGTAGGAAAACGGCAATGTGAAGCCAGGGATGTCAAAGACGACCTGGAACTCGATCGCGCCGGATGGGTTCGTCGCGCATCTGCACGCTAAGAGTTGCTGCTGTAAGTTGCCCCCTCCGGCTCCAGCACGCAGATAATCTCGCAGGAAACCAATCGCAGACGCAAGATTCGTTTTCCCCGTGCCGCTCTTGCCGATCAGCACCGTGACCGGCGAAAACTCCACAGTGACGTCTCGCAAGCTCTTGAAGTTCTGAATCCGAATGCGATGAATCATCGGACGGTCTCCGCGTGCGACAGGCGCGATCCCCATATATCTTGGCGGGTGAGGGCGAAATGGTCAAGCCCGATGGCTACTGGATTTCGGTCACTGCCGTGACCCGCCTGTAGAAAATCGCCGGCTCGTAGTATTCCGCAGAACGGGCTCCATTACGCCACCCCCTCGCGGTCCGCGTGATAGGCGATCTCTTGCGCGCGCTCGTCGTAGGCGCGCTCGACGAGTTCATCATCCGTCAAATCAGGTTCGAACAGGGTCCGCGCGACATCCATCTGCCGAACCAGGCGTTTCTCGGTAACTGCGTGGTCTTCGAGGCCGCCGTCCGCCAGAATGTGCGTGATCTGAATCCCAAGACCACGCAGGTGTCGG
>JBEKCP010000004.1:0-33594 GCA_050014815.1 Thermoguttaceae bacterium
ATGGAGTTACGATGTCCCTTCGGCAAGCGTCGGCGTCTTGGAACCGACACTCCATTCACTCTATCACAATCTTTTGGCCGTCGAAGCGGATCTTCCGCCCGCCGACGGTCACCTTCGCGTCGGGCGAAGAAAACGGGATTGGTCCGATATTGGAAACATGGATAAGCACATCACTTCCCTATTTTGACTTTATCGGACCTGTCCGTGCGCCGTGACCGAGAAACTGATTCTAGTTCGCGGACCAGAGAGCCGCAAGGTTCCCGGGGGTTTCGGGAGCAACCGTGGCGTTTCGTCCAGGCGCGGTGTCGCTGCCCCCGGCCAGCGGGGGGCATGAACTACCCGCGCCACGTTCTCGCAGGGTTCCGGCCCCGAAAGATTCTGGTCTTGTATCCCGGAATCCGAGACGCCTTGTTGACAGGAGGGTTCTTGCCGGCCTATAATCACGGCCGGCAGTTCTTCGGGAGTCCGCCCACGCCTTCGCGGAATCCCGAGGCGCCGCGCCCGCAGAATGTGCCCGCCACGCTCGCCCCGCCTGAAATCCTTGCCGCCTCGCGATGGCCGGGATAGTTGCTCGATGGACAAGCCCTCCTGAAGGCATTGAAAAGGGACCTCTCGGATGCGACTTCGCGCTTTGGCCGCCGGCGCCGTGCTGGCCGCGTCGTGCGTTGGACTGCACCAGCCCGCGGTGTCGGGAGCGGAAGGGCAAGACGCCTCGGCCGCGACGGCGAGGATCAAGCAACTCGGCGGAAAGAGCGAGCTGAATGAAGTTGGGCGCATCGTCAAGGTGGACCTGCTCGACATCGAAATCAGCGACGCGGACGTGCAGTTGGTGGCCACGCTCGAGGATCTCCGGTGGCTGCGGCTTTGGGGCGCCGGCATCAGCGACGAAGGGGTGCGGCACCTCCGAAAGCTCACGCGACTGAAGACCCTTGGCCTGCTCTTCACGAACATGACCGACGCGGGCATGGCCCACCTGGAGGACCTGACCACCCTGGAGGCGCTCGACCTCCGCGGCTCCGCCCGGATCGGCGATCCCGGGCTCGTGCGGCTCAAGAAGCTCGCCGGGCTCACCACCTTGAAGCTCCAGACCACCGGCGTGACCGATGCGGGATTGGAGCATCTCAAGCCCCTCTCCGGTCTGACCACGCTTGCCCTGGAGCAGGCCGTTTTGACCCCGGCCGGGCTGGCGAAGGTGGCCAAGTATTTCCCCAAGCTGCAAGAGCTCAGCCTGCTGGGGTGCGAGAACGTCACGGACGAGGGTTTCGAGTCGCTGGCCGCGCTCGTGGCGTTGCGCCGGCTGGTCCTGCGGGGCACGCAGGTGACGGGCAGCGGCCTGGCCCACCTCCGGGCCGAGGGCCTCGAAAAGCTCGACCTCAGCCAGACCTCGATGACCGGCGACGCCATGAAGCACCTCGCCCGGTTCCCCCAATTGAAGTGGCTCAACTTGTGGATTACCCAGATCGACAATGCGGGCATGAAGCACCTGGCGGGGCTCTCGAAGCTCGCCTGGTTGAACCTCGACAACACGAGGGTCGGCAACGAAGGCGTCCGGCACCTGGCCGGGCTCAAGGAACTTGAGACGTTGGATTTGCGGCAGACCGACATCGACGACGCCGCCCTGGAGTACTTGAAAGGTTTGATTCGCTTGAAGGAGTTGACGCTCAGCGTGACGTTGGTCAGCGAGGAGGGCGCCGCCCGGCTTCGGGCCGCGCTGCCGAAGTGCCGGATCGAGAAATAGGGGCAGGTTGAGCGATTGTTTCCCCGGTTCCATCACCACGTTATGGAGAAATACCCATGAAGAAAAGCAAGAGCGGGATCAGCCGGCGGCACTTCTTGCAGAGTGCGGCGGCGACGACGGCGGCGGCCGTGACCATCGTGCCGCGGCACGTGCTGGGCAAGCCGCCGAAGGAAAAGGCCGCGGAAGTCCCCCCCAGCGAGATGCTGGGCGGCGCCCTGATCGGCTGCGGCGGGCGGGGCGGGAGCACGTTCGGCGGCCTCGGCCCCGGCGTCAAAATGCTGGCCAGGTGCGACGTGAAGTTCAAGAACTCGGCCGACGACAAAACCATCTACACCGATTTCCGCAAGGTCCTGGAACGCAAGGACATCGACGTGGTGGCCATCGCCACCCATCCCGGCTGGCACGCCCTGATCTCGATCGCGGCGATGGAGGCCGGCAAGGACGTCCTCTGCGAGAAGCCCATGTGCCGCTTCATCGCCGAGGGCCGCGCCATCGCCGACGCCGAGAAGCGCTACGGCCGCATCTGGCAGGTCGGCACCTACGGGCGCTTTCACGCCGACCGGAAGACCCGCAAGATCTTCGAGAGCGGCCTGCTGAAGAAGTGCGACACCGTGCTGGTCATGAAGGGCGGGGTGAAGGTGAAGGAGTGGAGCGGGAAGGTCAAGTACGCCGTGCAGCCGGTTCCCGCCACGCTGGACTGGGACATGTACTGCGGCCCCGCGCCGCTGCGGCCCTTTCAACCGCACCGCTTCGGCGGCAGTCACCGCGGCTATTGGGATTACGAGGGGGGCGGCCTGTCCGACATGGCCAACCACCACCTGGACGGCCCCTGCTACGCCTTCGGCCGCGACATGAGCTCTCCGGTCGAGATCACGCCGCACGCCCCGCCGATGCACCCCGAGTGCTGCATGGTGTGGGGTTGGGTCGAGATGAAGTACGGCGACGGGTTCACCCTGGTCTACGAGAGCGGCGAGTGGGGGCCGCTCAGCGGCATCTCGACCAAGAACAACTCCGAGGCCGCCCTCCGCAACATGCTCAGCGAGGAAGACCGGAAGAAGCTCGACGCCATGCCCGACCCCGCGCCCCTGTTGAGCTTCCGCGAGGCGGTCAAGGCCCGCAAGCCGGCCGGCGGCAACGCGGCCGCCACCTATCGCGTGGCCACGGTCTACCACCTCATGAACGTCGCCATGCGGTGCGGACGCACGATCCACTTCGATTCGGTCCGGGGCGAGGCCGTCGGCGACGACGAGGCCAACCGGCTGATCAACCAACCCATGCGGGCCCCGTGGCGCCTGTAGGCCGCCCGCCAGGAATTTCAGATTTCAGGTTTCAGGTTTCAGATTCCAGATATCGACGTGAACCCAAGAACAAAGGGAACTGTATATGGCAGCGAGTGAGAACTTGAAGGCCCTGGTCGCCCAGATGCCCGATCCTGACGGGCGGGGCATGTACTGCACCGACATCGACAAGGAGAAGATCGAGAACGCGATCGCCCAGATCGCCGCGGGCGGCAAGGAGAACGTCCTCGGCATCCTGGACATGCTGGGCGAGCCCGGCAGCGACCAGGACGTCAAGCCGCACTATGCCCTGCACTGCCTGGGCAACTACATCCTGATCGCCAAGGACGACGGTACCCGGCGGCAGTTCGCCGACGCGCTCGCCTCGCAACTCTCCAGCGACCGCTCGAAGTACATCCGCGGCTACCTGTGCCAGGAGCTGCAATGGGCGGGGCGCGGCGAGGCCGTGCCCGCCCTGGCCAGGTTGCTGACCGACGAAGAGCTGGCCGATCCGGCGGCGATGGCGCTGGTGGCGATCAAGGACGGATCATCGGAGGCATTGCGGGCGGCCCTCCCGCAGGCGCAAGGCCATTGCCGGCTCGTGATCGTCCACAGCCTGGCGGCGTTGGGCGACCCGGCCTCGGCCGACGCGCTCAAGGCGGCCCTCAAGGACCCGGATCGCGAGGTCCGCCTGGCCGCAGGCGCCGGCCTGGCGAAGATCGGCGACGCCGTCGCGGCCGACCTCCTGCTCCAGGCGGCCGGCGCCGCCCCCGGCTGGGAGCGGATCCAGGCCACCAAGCACTGCCTCGTGCTGGCCGAGAAGCTCTTGGCGGCGGGCAAGAAGCAGGAGGCGATGAAGATCTACTCGTCGCTCCGCGATTCCCGCAGCGACCCGTCCGAGAAATACGTCCGCGACCTGGCCGAAAAGGCCCTGGCCGGTAGCTGAGCCCTTTCACGCCGTCGATGGTAACCGTTCACAGGCCGGGGACTGGCTCGTTTTTCGGCCCTTTGAGGGCCGAAAAAGGTGCCTGTCCCCTTTCCTGCCCTGTGAACGGTTACCGTCGATGTTATTGCGGCGCGCGCTATTTGTTTAAGCGTCAATAAGGCGATTCCGGGTTTGCGCCCGTTGGGCTTTGGGGCGGCTTTTGCCGGGCCACCCCGCGAATGCGGCTCGACGGCGTTGAAAACCCAATTTCTGACGGCTTTCCAGCGCTTTGAATACAGAGATGGCAGTCTCGGAGTCTCTCGGCTGGGAAATCAGGCAAAACGGCGAACGGCCAGATGGGCGCCGGAAACCCAACCATTGTCGGAGTACTAAAGAGGGCCGGCCAAGACCGTATAAACCTGCACGGAACCCGTAAATCCCTTCTGTCCGGCCCGATCCAGGCCTGCCCATCTCGCTGGCCGCCCGCGAACGGGGGTAATATATTAGTTGGATTCCTGCCGGATGCTGCCAGAGCATCTCACTCTCTGTACCCACTGGACCAATAGAAGTGCCATCCGTTTTCATACAAGCCCACAAGGACATCGACGATGTCTTGTGGGAAGAACTCTGTATTCATGCTGCGACAGGAGATCCACGTGAACAAAACATTGATCGTGATCGGGACCTTGGTGGCTTTGGAGTTTCTCAGTTCCACGGCCCGGGGGCAGGGCAAAGCTTTCAGTAACGTCACCGTCAGTTCCGGCGTGGAGGCCGTGGTGGACGCGGTCTATCGGGCCAGCCCGAAGGTGTGGCTCAGTGGCATCGATCTGGTCGATCTCGACGGCGACGGCAAGCTCGACTTGTTCTTGAGCGCCCACTCGCAGAAAGGCGCCACCGCCGCGCTGGGCGACGGCAAGGGCCATTTTACCTATGTCGATGCGGCCGACGGTACGATTCCGCCCTCGGAAATCCACCTGGCCTACGACATCAATGAGGACGGCAAACTGGACCTCCAGATGACGTTCAACGACGGCGGCGGCAAATGGTGGCTCAATCAATCCACCCCTGGTCACCTCAATTTCGTCCCCACGCGCATGGACCTCGACGGCGGACAGGCCCGCCAGAACGCGATGATCGACATCGACCGCGACGGCAAGGTCGATTGGCTGCACGAAGGGGCGCATGGCTCGACCACCTGGGACCGGGGCGACGGCAAAGGCGCACTGGCCCAGACCGGGAAGGCCCTGTTGAGCACGGGCTGGAAAGACGGCGTTTCCATGCTGCCCGTGGACCTCAACGGCGACGGGCAGATCGACCTGATCATGAGCATGCGCGGCTACGAGGAGGAGCACACCGGCCGCAGCCGCGTGTACCTCAACGATGGGAAAATGCATTTCACCGACGCCACCAAGGCCTGCGGCCTCGCGGAAGCCGGATTGCAGATCATGGGCGTCGGCGACTTCAACCATGACGGATCGCTGGACCTGATCTGCCTGGAACAGGGCCGGGACGTGACGGTTTACCTCAACGATGGCAAGGGCAAATTCACGAAGCTGCCCGGCGCTGTGACGGGCATGGACAGGGCCTCCCGCCCCATTTACGCCAACTGGGGCATGGCGGTGACGGTGGACCTGGACAACGACGGCATCCCGGACGTCATCATGAACGGCCGGAACTTCCTCTACGTGCTCAAAGGCACGGGTGGCGGCTACTTCGCCTGCATGAATAAGGCATGGGGCATCGACGACTACTCCGACGCTGCGGTGGATGCCGGGCTTTGCTTCGGCGACATTGACGGCGACGGCCGGATCGACCTTCTGGGCTTCAAGAGCGCTGACTACCGGGACCAGCGCCGCGTCAAGGTCTATCACAACGACCTGCCCAAGCAGAGCTACCTCCGCGTGCGGCCGATCGGCCTGGCGGGCAACAAGGGGGCCGCCGGCGCCAAGATCCGCGTGTATGAAGCCGGTGGCTTGGGTGATGCAACGAGACTGGTGGGCTATGAACAGGTGACCATTTGGGCCCGTCAGGTCTGTCACAGTTACTACAGCTATACGCAGACCGAGCGGCACTTTGGCCTGGGCGATCGGCAAACGGTGGACGTGAGCGTCGAGTTCTATCCTTCGGGCAAGACGGTCGAGCAAAAGGGCGTCACGGCCAATCGCACGGTGGTCGTGGAGGAAAGTCAGAAGTAGGTAGGGAGCGTTCGACATGCGGATGCATCTTTATTGCGCGGCGTTGGCGGTGGCAATGGCCTTGGCTCCGGGCCTGGGCGCAGGGGCCGTCGCAGGCAAGCCCGTCATCTGGGCGGTCAACGACACGGAGAAGGTCAAGCGAGACGACCTCAACAACCCCAACAAAGCCGGCAACAGCACCTGGGACGGCAAGACCATCAAGATCTTCGGGGCCCGCAATGAGATTGTGGCGTTCCAGGTGATCGTCGAGGCTGGGGACAAGCCGCTGAACGGCCTGACGGTTGCTTTGCCCCGGTTGGACTTCTCCGGTAACGCGGCGGGCAGAGTATTTTCGATAGCCTACAGGGCCCCCGAGAAGGATCCCACGCAATACGTCGGCCGGCCCATTCAGATTTTCTCCGAGAACTACCTCAACGTTACCGTGCCGACCACGGCGTCGTGGACCAGTATGCCCGACAAAGGCTACTCGCCAACGGATCCGCTGGGCTGGACACCGGTACAACTGGTGCCGGAAAACGCCAAGGCGGGTAAAGCCGGTTTCCCGCTGGCGGTTGCCGCCAAGCAGAACCAGGCGTTCTGGATCGACATTTATATTCCCAAGGATTCCCTCCCCGGCCAATACCTTGGCCAGGTGACGGTCAAGTGGAACGGCGGCGTGGAGGCGATTCCCGTCGAACTGGAAGTTTTCAACTTTGCGCTTCCCAACGAGAACAGTTTGAAGGCCATCATCAGCTTCGAGGTCGATCAACTTGAAACCTACATGGGCAGTACCGAAGCCGTGTCCGCGTTCCACCGACTGGCCCATCGCAACCGGATGGAATTGGTCGGCGGCAACGATGTTTCCGACGTCAAGCGGGACATGGGCCGATACACCGGCGCCGATTTCACGGCCGGAAAAGGCTACGGAGGCCCCGGCCAGGGCGTGGGCAACGTGGTCGTGCCGCGAACATTCTATGGCGTCGGCAAGATATTCGACACCAAGGCAGAGGCCGCCAAAGACTCCGACAAGTGGATGACTTTCCTGAACACGACGCTGCCGGGCAAGTTCACGTTTGCCTACCTGCCCGACGAGCCGAGCCCCCGCCAGTTCCCCTACATCAAGCGAGTCTGCGAGAACATCCATTCCAACCCTGGCCCCGGCGGGAAGCTGCCGGCGCTGATCACCCACGAGTACACCGACCGACTCAAGGACGCCATCGATATCTGGTGCGCGCCGCCCGGCGGGTTTCAGCCGGACATGGTGCAAAGCCTGCACGCGCGGGGCAAGCAGCAGTGGTTCTACAACGGCGGGCGTCCGGCGACCGGGGCGGTCATCGTCGATGCTCCCTCGGCCGACTGCCGGATGATGGCTTGGGCCGCCTTCAAGCACAACGCCGACGGCTACTTCTACTGGCATGCCGACCATTGGCAACACAACAGCCAGAAGCAGGGCGAGCGGAACCAGAACGTCTGGGCCAACCCCGTCACCTTCGACAACCGCGGCCAGCCCAACAAGCCGAAAATCGACCAGGGCTTCATCAACGGCGACGGCGTGTTGTTTTTCCCCGGTACGGAAAAGCTGCATCCCGAGGAGGACCGCGGGATTCCCGGTCCGATTTCGAGCATCCAACTGGCCAACTTCCGCCGCGGGCAACAGGACCACATTTACCTGACCATGGCCAAGAACCTGGGACTATCCGAAGTGGTGAAGCGGTGCGTATTGGCCACCGTGCCGGCAGTCTTCACGCAGGCGCCCAAGGATGCGGTGGGTTTCGCCCAGGACGGCAACACCTACGAAAAGGCCCGCTACGAATTGGCCCGGGCCATTGCCAAGGCCGCCTCGGCAGCGCCCACCAAAGCCCCGTGAGGCAATCTTGCCGGCGATCTTCGCGTGAAACCATGCGGATGCTGGAAGTTGAGGACTGCAATTAACAACTTGCCTGAGGAGTCTCCCATGAGAACTCGTATGACCTTGTTGGCTCTTGTGATCGGTCTGGAAAGCACGGGCCTGACGCTGGCCGCCAATCCCAAAGGCGAGCCGGTGCCTGATGCGTTCAACGTGCCCGTTCGGGCTGTGGTTACCGCGGTCAACGGGCCAAATCTTACCGTGGGCCCGGGGTCCGACAATGGAATGAAGGAGGGCATGGCGTTCCGCATCTTCCGCGGCAGCAATCCCAAGGGCACGACCCAGTGGGTAGGCAAAGCGAAGGCCGTCAAGGTCGATGCCCGCACAGCCACCCTGCAAGTGACCGAAGGCACCGCCCGTATCACCGATTTGGTCATCAGCCAGCCGGTGCAACTGGCCAAGGAAATCGTCATGCCCAAGGCCGACCGGACCGAGCGGCCCAATCCGCCCGCGCTGACCGCAGCCAGCGTGGACGTGAAACTCTGTGCCAACGCGGAGAATATGGGCAAGGAAACGGTGAGTTTCGGCCTGCCTTTCCCGCCCCGCGCCATCCAAGACGATTCGACCATCGCGGTGTTCCTGGACGGCCGGGAATTGCCCGTGGCCACGAAGGTGCTGGCCCCCTGGCGGCTGGACGCCAAGGACGGCTCGCCGCGGTCCGTGCTGGTGCAGTTCCCGCTGGATTTCACCGGCAGGCCCGAGCAGACCGTGACGGTGCGCTGGGACGAGCCGCGCACGCAGAAGCTGGACAAGATCACGCCGGTCAAGGACCTGCTCGTCTTCAAGACCAAGGACGCCATGTCGAAATGGGAGGACAAGAGGAAGCCCGTGCCGGTGAAACTCCGCTATGAAGAGCCTCGCGTCCTGGCGGTGCTGCCGGCCAACTGGCTCTGCGACAGTTGGGTCGCGGGCCCCGAGGTCCCCACGGCGGACAACACGATCTTCCCCGCGTTCGACCAGTTCTGGACCGGCAAGTTCCCTGACCAGGCCAAATCGACGCTCAGCGACGATTATGCCGAGCAGCAGCTTGACCGCGCTGACGTGTATTACAAAGTGTACGTCCGCACCGGCGACAAGGCTGCAGCCCTGGAGTCGTACCGCATCGCCACGTACTACCGCAACGGAATCTATACGGCCGAACAAACCAAGCGCGGCCGCGGCGCCCTGTCGTTCAAACATTCGCTCGACGGGGCCAACGGCACGGCCTGGTTGGACATCAAGTACGCCTACTGCGAAGGACCGGCCATCCACTATCTGCTCACCGGGGACGATCGCTTCGTGGGCACCATCGAAGACATCTGCGCCTTCTTCAACTCCGATTTCGGCAGCTTCATTCGCCAGGACTACAGCCGGAGACGTTTCCGGGGCTTTACCGAGCGCTTTGCCGCCTTCGCCATGCTGGCCAAGATGCATGCCTACGACATCATCGGTAAGCCGGAGTACCTGGCCGACGCCAGGCAGCAGGTGGACCACCTCTACGACATGCAGAACACGCCCGTTGACAAGCAGAAGCCCGACGGGTCTTGGCGGCACAATTCCGGCGACCACGGCGAGGGGGGCGACAACTGGGGCTCGTCGATCTGGATGAGCACATACCTCATCGACGGGCTTTTCCAGTATTGGTTGCTCACCGGCGACGCCCGCGTACCGACCATGATCGTCAACTACACCGAGTACACCGAGCGTTACGGCCTGGTGTGGTTCGAGTGGGCCGATCAAGGTAATCGACCGGGGACCCGGCCGCGCTCGCCCATGTGCTGGTACTTCGCCAGTTCCCTCCAGGGCGGCGAACTCGACTCCGGCAGCGAGAGCGACCATAACGTCGAGGTGGGGTACCTCTTTATGACCGGCTACTACTTCCGTCCCGACCCGCGCTATTTGACCTACGGCGCGCTGCTGATGAATTACCGGCCCGGGCGCATCCATCCGCGCATGTACAACTGGATGTACCGCGCCAGTCCGCAGGCCATGTGGATGCTCAAGGAGGCGGAGGTCAGGAGCGCCGACATCCAGAAGATCATCGCCGGCAACGCTGGCAAGTAGCGTTGCAGTACATCTTGCTTCCGTGAGCGGCGAAGCAAAGGTGACGATCCATCTACGAGACGGGCAGGCTAGCTCGCGTCGGTCACATCGGACCGACGTGGATCCCGACAAACGCATGGCCCAGACAAGACGGGTCGGAAAACGATCGTATTTTGGGGACTGTTCGGGGGAAGTCCTGGCGGCCACGCCGAACTCGCCGCCGGCCTTGCCTGTTCTATTCATAGCGGCGAGCAAATTGGTCCGGCACCGGAGATGGGGCCGCGATAGCCGATGGCGATTCTTTGACGCTTACCTACCTGTAGCTCGCCTCAACCGTCACCGTGCCTTTCACGCCCTGCAACTTCACGACCTCCTTGGCCGGGTCGAAGTCCTTCCACTCCTTGCCGTTCACCGTGACGCTCTTGATCGGCGCGGCCTTGGGATGCCGCAGGCGCAGCCGGACTTCCTTGGGCGGATTGCGCGACGGCATCTCGACCGTGGCCGTGATCCGGCCATTGTCCGCGTCGGATACGATCTCGTAGGCCAGCGTGCCGAAGTGCGTCGGGGCGTTCTTCACGCTGATCTTCTTGCCCTGCTCCAGCCAGGCCCGGGGCGTGGCACGCGCCAGCCACAGGTCCCGGCCGTCTTCCATCACCAGCAGGTTGCGGAAGCGTTCGAGAAAGGCGGCCTCCTCGTAGATCTTGTCCGGCGGACCGTGTACCGCATGCTCGTTGAAGATATAGCCGCTGCCCGGAATGATGTCGATGGCGTAGCCGTTCAGGAATGAGCGGAAGAAGACCGGGATGTCGTCGCCGGCCAGGTGCATGTTCGAGGTGCGTTCCAACCCGCCCTGGTACTGCCAACCGGCGAGGAACCAGTCTCCCTTGCTCCGCGTGCCGACATAGGGATTCTCCAGCAGCAAGCGGTCCTCGAGTACGTCGAGGTATCCCTGCACCCGCACGTCGTCCACGGGCATCAATCCGGCCGGACTGACCAGCGCGGCCGCCGACTGGACCGTTTCCCAGTACATGGGGCCGACATGTCTGCCGGACCCGTCGCGCATCCACCCCCAGGCGCCCGTGCTCAATCCGCGGACATAGCAGGCGAACGGAATGACCGAATGGTACGTTCCATCGCGGGCGGGAACCACGGGCGAGAGTGCGATGGATCGCTCGACCGCCGCCAGCAGGTCTTTGCGATACGCCTCGGCCTCGGCGATGAGCCTGGCGCCTTCGGCGGGGTCGATCGTTGCCAGCGCCTCCGCAAAGTGGGCGACCGCAAGCCAGTAGTACGCCTCGGCCTCGTAGAATTGCATCCACAACCCGCCGCTGTCCGGAGTCACCTGCAACGCCGGCTGGAGACCTTTGCACCACAGGCGTGTACCGCCCGGGACCATGTTCTGAACCACCCGCCGTTGGCGCAGCATCCACTCGACGTTGGCCTTGATTCGCGGCGCAGACGCCTTGAACCACGTCGCATCGTCGGTCAGCCGGTAGTGCTCGATCAGCGCCCAGGTGATGGAACCCGGCCCGAACGCGTGGATCCCGTCCATGTGGCCGCCGGCGCCTCTAGGGCCCACCGCGTGCGTCAGGCACCCATTTGCCTCCGAGAACAGTCCCGTGGGTCGGTTGCGCTCCATCGGCAGGGAGACCCACTGGTCAAACCCATCCTCGGCCGCCTTGTGGGAACCCATCAGGTCCAGGGCCGCCAGGACCATGTAGGTTTCCGCGGCAAGGATGCCGTAGGGATGGTCGTTGAACCACAGACGGCCATTGGCCGGATTCTTCCCGCAATGCCGAACCAGGTGCCAGGCCCCCAGGTTCCATTGGGCCGTCAAGCGTTCCGATGGAACCTGGACCTGCATCGTCGGTTCAGACCCCGCCGGGGGTTTGGGATGGGGCGGCAGGTTGGCGCCGCACATCCCCGCAACGGCGCCCTCCCAGGTCTGCTCGTCGCGGGCCCGGATCTGCCGGCGAATGGTACTCAGCCTCCTGGCCTGGAGTTCTTTGATGAGCTCCCGGGCGCTGGCGGCCGACGATGCCAACGCCACGGGCGCCTCGGACGGGGTCGCCGGCGCGGAGATTGAAGATGTTCGGCGGACAAAGAACCCGTATTCCGGCGCCAGGATCGGGCCGTTTTCGAGATCGGCCGCCAGGAACGAGAAGTTGCCCGACTTGGTCCACAGGGTGACGATCGTTCGCGCCACGTCGTCCGGCTGGCTGGTGAAGGGTATCACCTTCCGCCACCTGGAAGTGCCCATGTACAGCAAGTCGAGCTTGATACCGCGGCGGGCAGCGCCTTTGCCCACCGAACGCCACGCCCTCGCGCCCGCCGCCGTGGTTTGATCGTCGCCATCGAGCGGGCGGAGGCCGGCCACTCTTCCGTCATAGGTTTCGATACGTCCGCTGTAATCCTTCCCGGCGGCGGCCTCGTCGAACCCCCACTCGATCTCGACCTCGATCTTCTTCCAGGCATCCGCCACCAGCACCCGTGCCTGCGGCACGTCGTAGTCGGCGGCGGTCTTGGCGCCGTTGACGCCGAGCACGATGCCGCAGGTCGGCGCTCTCAGATCGTAAACCCAGGTCGTTCCATCGCCGGATACGGTTGGCTTGACCGGCTTGCCGACCGCTTTCAGGTTGTTCCACCACGAACTGGCCGAGCCCTGGTTGTCCAGGGTCGTAATGACCAATTCCTCCGGCGCAGGCCGGCGCTTGGCATCGGCGGGCCAGGTCAGGTCCACTTGCTGCACGGGCCGGATTTCCTCCCACAGCAGTGCACATAGAACCTGTTTGACGGCGGGCGCCTTCGGGTCGGCCGGCTTGCTGAGCGGCTGTCCGGCAACCCGCATCACCGCCAGCCAACTCTCCGGCGGATTCTCCTCCGGTTTGCGGTCCGCCCGATACTGGTAAGCGCTCGGGGCAATGTCGGCCGGTTGTCCGACCAGTTTGTCCAGGTCAGGGGCGGTCAGTGCCGCTTCGTCGCCTTGCGCACAACCAGTCGCTACGATGGTCAGCACCCACGCGCCAACTGAAACTCCAATTATGTTTCTCATAATGTCTTCCTTGTTTGTTTCGGATGGAGCCTGTCAATCACTTGCCAATCAAGATGATCTCCGATTGTGAATTGCCTCTGCGGGAAAGTCAATGAAACCTTTTCGGGAAAGATCGGGCAGGCAGGGGGAGGCTTTGGGGTCTTCTCGGGCAGAACCTCATTATAGCTTGCGGGGCCCCTTACAGCCATACCACACGGCGTTTTCTTCCGCGACGCCGGTCGAGTGTTGACAACGCCCGGCGCGGCCGTTAGAACAGGGATCATGAAGACCACTGTCATCCAACTTGCCGCCGTCGCCATTGGGGCGGTGTTGAATCTGCCGGCCGCGGCCGCGATGCGGGACGCCGCGCACCCGTACATCCTTTGGACCCGCGACGACGCGGCCGCCATCAAGAAGACGATCGCCTCGGAGCCCTGGGCCAAACAGGCGCTGGAGCAGATGGCGACGGGGCCGGAGTGGTCCGAGGGCAAGCCGTTCGTCAACCTGTTCCGCTACTCGGTGCTGGGCGACGAGAAGGCCGGCAAGGCCGAGCGAGACTACCTGCTCTCGTTCATCGGCGCCCGTCTGGACTCCTCGGCGCCGGATGGGCAGCAACTCGGCCTGCACTATGACAATTACCTTCACGCCCTGCGTTACGACGTGTTCTACGACAGCCTGACGCCCTCGCAGCGCGCCGGCGTCGAAGACACCTTCCGGCGGTTCATTCAACACGAGCTCGACCATCCGTACGTCAACACGCGGATCAGCTTGTTGCCGAACATGCAGCTTCCGCGGCTCTGCGCGGCGCAGATAATGAGCGTTGCGCTCGGGGACGAGAGGCTCATCCGCCGGCTCTGGGAGGCGCCCAGCGCCTTCCGATGGTTCATGAACGACTACCTCTCCGACGGCTGTTTCTACAATGAAGAGTTCGCGAAAATGACGAGCCTTATCGGCGAGATGCTGCTCTATTGCCGGGGGCTGGAACGGCTCGGGCTCGACGAGCTGGGCTACGGTTTTGTCGGCAAGGGCGGCGGCTCGATGCGCCGTTACGTCGAGAGTTATATGAAGATCGGCTACCCGCGGAGCGACATTCCCGGCGGCATGCCGCGTTACGAGCGCGTGGCCATGGGCGATGCGCGGGGAACGGCGCTGGGCGTCTTTCAGCACTCGCTCGTGAACGGCAGCTTTCGCCAGGCCCCGGCGGCGGCCGAATCCGGCGGGAAGAAAGGCGAGTCGCGCACGGGGCTGGGGCTCTTCCATTCCGCCAACATGAACGGGCGGGACCATCGCGGCGCCAGGACGGAGAAGCTGGGCATGCCGATGTGGTTCGAGATGCTCCAGGCCCGCTACCCGGACGCCCCCTTCGCGTACTTCCTGGCCCGGATGCGCCCGCCCGAGCAAGACAAATACTATCCGACCTTGTTCTGGGGGCTCGCCCCGATCAATCCGAAGGAAACCGTTCCGTCGGCGGCCCCTTCCTACGTTGCGCCCGAGCGGGGGTTTGCCATGTTGCGCGCCGACGAGTCGCCGGCCTATTGGGAGTCGCCCGCGCCGGCCGTCTGCCTGCAGTTTGCCACGCTGTACGTGCACTACACGTCCGACTGCTTTTCACTCCTGGGTTACCACGCGTTCAACCGGCCGATCTACGTGAACCGGACGATTTCGGCGGGCTACAACGGCGGGCCGTGGGATTTCTCGGTTCGCGGCCATTGCGGCGTCATTGTCGACGGCCTCCAGGCGCAGCCGATCGGCCCGGTGCCCGCCCGGCAGGACTTCACGCCCCTGGTGAAGTTCGTATCCGCTCGCGGCGAGCCGGCGGAGGGGAACATGGGTTATCGGGGGCGCGGCGAGGTCCGCTCCAGCGATCAACCCAAGACGCCGGCGACCGAGGTCTATCCGGATATTGCCCTGTGCCGCTCCCTGATGCTCTCGCGCGAGTACTTGTTCGACGTCTATGCCGTGGCCGACAAGGGCGGTCGCCCGCGGCAGTATCACTGGTTGGTCCATGCTCCGGGCGTCGTAAGCGACGAGAATCCCTGGCGCGACTCGACGGAGCTGCAAGACAAGTTGATGAACGTCGATCCGAACGATCTGCCCAAGAACGACGGCGAAGACGCCCGGCGGCAGTATCGCATCCCGGACGGCCCGAAGGCTCCGCCCGCCGGGCGGTCGTGGATCCGCATCGGCAACGAGAAGAAGGTCGAGCCTGGCGGCAAGCCGCTTTCGATCACGGTGCTGCAATCGTGCGTCCTGCCCGACGTGGCCCAGTCGGTCCTGGGAAAAGAGTGGTACGATCGCAAGATCGGCGTGCGCATCCGCATGCTGGGCGAAGAGGGAACGGCGGCCTTTGCGTTCGACACCCCGGTGCAATACCCGCCAGGCGCGCCCCGCTCGCCGCGGGCCGGCGATGAGCGGCGGCGCCCGGAGACGGGGGGCGTCTCGATCGCCGTCGCCCGCAAGAGTCCGGCGACGCTCTTCGTCGCGCTGCACGAACCCTTCCAGGGATCCCCCAGGATCGAGGAGTTCCGGCGAATCGGGCAGACGGCCGACGCGGTCGCCGCGGCGATCGTCGGACCCGGCATGAACGACCGGGTGATGGTGCGGCTGGGCAAGGTCGGCGAGCCTGCGACGCTCGCCGGCGAAGGCGAGAGTTTCACCTTCGACGACCATGCCTTCGTGCGCATCGGGGCCGACAAGGTCGAAGTCGCCGGCGATCTTCGCGCCATGGCGATCAGGGTCACGGGGCATCCGAAGCTGGTGCGCGACGGCAAGGCTTCGCCCGCAACAATCTCCGGCGGCCTGATGAAATTCGGGGATTAGCCTCGGAGGTTCCTCAACGCCTTTTCATCCTCGGGCCGGAGTTTGCCGCTGGCCATCGGGCCGACGTTCAAGAGCAGATTGGCTTCCATCCTCCGCGCGTTCTCGAGCCACTGGAGGATCTGCTCCTTGGTGGCCACGGTATGGTCCCATTCGTGCCAGAACCAGCTACCGGAAAGGAACTGTTTCCGCCCCTCCTGCGACATCGTCGTCTCGATCTGCATGGGCAGGTAAATGTCCTTGCCGAGGAACTGCCAAATCGTCGGATACTCGACGACCTTCGTGGCCTTCTCGCCGGAGCGAATGTCGACCGGGTGCAGGGGCACCCCGGGATAGGCGCCCGTGGCGTTGTTCATCACCAGGCAGTCCGGCTGGATCTGCTTGATGTACTGATAGACGTGGTCCATCTGCCAGCGGAAGGCGCCCTCGCATCGCCAGGCATTGACGAAATCCCGGTCCCGGCGCCTGGCCTCCTCGGCAAGCTCGGCGCCGCGAGGTTTCTCGGTCCAGCCGGACTTCTGCTTCTTCCAGAAGCCGTCGAACCAGAGCTCGACGATCGGACCGTAACCGGTGAGCAACTCGTGGAGCTGGTTCTTCATGAACTCGACGTAGGCCCAGTCGTTCGTGTCGTGCGACTTCTCGTGCCTGTCCCAGAGGGAGTAGTAGAGGCCGACTTCGAGGCCCTGCTTTCGCGCGGAATCGACCACCGCCCGAACCACGTCGCCCTTCGTGGCCGTGGCTTTGATCGAGTAGTCGTTGTGCCGGGTAGGCCAATTGCAGAAACCGTCGTGGTGCTTGGTCACGAGGACCACGTATTTCATGCCTGCGGCCTTGGCCGCGCCCACCCACTGGTCGGTGTCCAAATCGGTGGGATTGTACTTTGCCGGGTCGAGAGTGCCGTCGCTCCATTCCGCATCGTAATAGGTATTGATGCCGAAGTGGATAAACATGCCGAACTTCAGGTCCATCCACTTCTTCTGGGCGGCGGTGGGCAGCGGTGCCGGTTGCGGGGCCGGTTTCGCCGCGGCTGCCATCGCCGCGGCGACGGGCAGACCGACAAGGCCGGCCGAGGCGCCCGCAAGACCGGCCCCTTTCAGGAAGTTACGACGCGTGGTCATGGCTGTTTCCCCTGGGACTCTCAAGGCAGCAGCCGCTTCGACGCGGCCTGCCACGATGGCTTGAAAACCCAGTATACCTCCGTGGCGGGGGATTTGCGAGCAGAGGATTGCTTTGCTTGGCGGCGATTGCTATAGTAATGAGTGCGTAGACCGTTTCCCACCCAATCGTCCCTCCCACTGAAAACCCGCCCCAGACACGCCTGCCGTAGAAGAGCACAACCGCTTTCCCCAGGTTCCATCTGAGCGAATTGGCATAACCTGCGTCATCGAAGGGCGATGGCGTCCACCGCGGCACGCGGGTCCTGTGTCGCGGCCGGCCTTTCCTGGACCCGACCGGAGGACTGGTTCATGCGTCGTTCCTGGTTTCCCGCCGTGATGGTGCTGCTCGTGGCGGCCGCAGCCGCGCTGGCGCAGACGGCCGACGTGGCCGCGCTGAAGCAGCAGCATGAGGAGATTCAGAAGCAGATCCAAGCCAAGCAGAAGGACTTGGCCGGGGCACGGGCGGCCGTTGCCAAGAGCGCCGATTTGGCGCCGCTGGCCAAGGACGTGGCGGCCGCGGAGAAGGCGGTCGCGGAAAAAACCGGCGCCGACGCCGACGTCAAGGCCGCGCGCAAGGCGCAGCAAGATGCCGGCAAGGCCCAGGCCGAGGCGGTCCAAGCAGCCGTAGCGGCCGACGCTGACGGCGCCGCGCTGCAAAAGGAGATCGACAGCGCCAACGCCAAGATCAAGGAGGCCCAGGCCGCGATCCAAGCGGTCAACAAGAAGCTGAACGAGGTGCGCAAGAAGGTTGCGAAAGAGCCCAAGGTGATCGAGACCGCTAAGGCGGTCAAGCTGACGGCGGACACGCTTGGCGAGGTCGTTGCCAAGAGCACCGCGGCGGAGCGCGAGACGGTCAAGAAGGCCAAAGCCGCCCTGGCGGCCGCCTTCGAGCAGAAGACAGCGGCCGACCCCAAGGTCGTCGCGGTCCTCGCGGAAATCGAGAACCTGAAGGGCCAGGACAAGGATCTGGCCAAGAAGCTCCACGAGGCGCAGCATCCGTCCAAACCCAAGGGCGAAAGCAAGAAGCCCAAGTAGTGGACCCCTCGCCGGGTCTCGAACGCAAACAAGAACCACGGACCCGGGGCCGGGGCGGCCAACGCCCCGGCCCGCCGGGTCCGCTGCCGTGGTACGTTTCAGAAAACCGCTCGGAAAGGACACGTACGATGAACCGCGCAATCGCAATGCCAATCCTGTTCGCCGGGCTGGCACAAGCCTTGCTCGCTGTCGGCGCTCAACCCGACTCTCAGAACCAAGCCCTCAAGGAGAGGCTGGCGCAAGCACTGCTCGCCGCCGATGCCAAACCGATCGAGCGCCGCTGGAACCTGGAGCTGTCCGGCTTCTTCCACAACGGCAAGGATCCCTTGTCGATCGCTGCCCGCGAGCGCGACGGCCGATGGTTCGCGGCCGTCGGCTCCAGCCAAAAGAAGTACAACGGCTCGTTTCACTACGCCGACATGTCGAAGGTGTCGATCGCCGGCGGCAAGGTGAAAGGCGAGGTGACGCTGCACGTGACGCCCGACATCTGGATACCGTTCGACCACAGGGGGTTCACCATCGTTCTCGACCTCGACGCGGCCGAGAAGCCGGGCGGCGGCTGGGCCGGCTCGTACCAGGTCAAGGCCGTCAACACGACGGACAGGAGCATGGCGGGCCATATCCGCGCGGGCGGCGGCGGCAGCGTCAGCGGGACATCGATGCCCGACACCCCGCCGCCCTTGCCCGCACAAGTGACCTTCAACCTGAACCTGCACGGGGCGCTCGTAGGCGGCAAGCCTGGCTACCCTGAGCGGTGCATGGTCCTGCAATTGGGCTGCGACAAGAACAAGCTCGTGTCGGCGGTCCGCGGCGCGATGAATCAGAAGCCGGCGGTCTACGGCCTGACGCCGTTTGCCGCGCCCGACGACGCCGTGACCTACGACAACGACCGCATCCGCGGCAAGCTCTCGGTGACCACGCCGACGCTGGACCTCGTGCCCGCCGTGTACGCCTTCGAGTTCGAGGGTTGCCTGGTCGGCAAACGGGTGGTGGGCGCCTATCAGCTCAAGGTGAGCGTCCAAGGCGACAAGCCGGAAACCGTTGCCATCGACGGTAGTTTCGACGGCACGTGGGCCGAGGGCGCCAAGCAGATGAAGACCGACGACCGTCCCTGGTGGACGGCCGTCAAGGGCTTCGTGCCGCCCGGGCCCGGCGAGCATCCGCGATTGCTCTTCCGCAAGAGCGATCTGGAGGGCCTGAAGAAGAAGGCCCAGACGCCCGAGGGCCGGGCGATCCTCGCCCGACTGCGCCGCACGCTTAACGGCTCGGACGGCGAGACGCTGCCCGGCCAGGGCGGCGCTAAGCCCGCCGACGACAGCGGCGCAGCCGGCGCGGTGGCCAAGGGCCTGACGATCGGGCACGTGGCGGGCTACGGGCTGCTCTACCAATTGACCGGCGACAAGAAATATGCCGACTTGGGCCGGGAGGCATTCGAGAAGGCGCTGGCCGGCACGCGCGACGTGGACAGCCGCTACTCCTTCAGGCGGCCGGGCGGGCCGCTCCGCGCAGGCCCCGCCCTGGGCTGGCACGCCGTGGGCTTCGACCTCTGCTACGACGGCTGGGACGAGGCGACCCGCGAGAAGCTCGGCCGCGCCATCGCCGAGTACAACGAGGGCGAAAAGGCGGAGTTGGAGAGCCTTGTCCGCGGCACCATGCCGCCGGGCAGCAACCATTTCGGCATGCAGGTGGGCGGCGCGGCGATGGCCCTGCTGGCGGTCACCGGCGAGAAGTTCGTCGATCAAAAGCGGATCGACACGCTGCTGGCGGCCAGCGAGCACAGTATGATGCGCAACCTCACCGAAGGATTCGGCGATGGCGGCTTCTTCGCCGAAGGCGACGGCACCGGCTCGATGTCTTCGCAGATCGCCTTCGTTTCTGCGTTGCAGTCGTGGAAAAACGCTTTGGGCCGCGACTACATCAACGTCGAGCGCCCCAACGCCCGCATGATGACTCTCAAATGGATCTATCTCACCCGCGCGGACGGCGGATCCCCGCAGTTCTGGCCGATTCGCGGCGCGTATGGCCACAACGTTTGGGCCCGGGCGGGCAAGAGCGGCGCGGGCTACTTCGCCGTGGGGCTGGGCGGCGTCAC
Organism: Thermoguttaceae bacterium; assembly: GCA_050014815.1. Taxonomy (GTDB): domain Bacteria; phylum Planctomycetota; class Planctomycetia; order Pirellulales; family Thermoguttaceae; genus JBEKCP01. The sequence continues at coordinate 20,175 of JBEKCP010000004.1, forward strand.
TGAAGAGCAGCGGGCCGCCATGAAGTGGTACTACGAGCACTTCCTGCTCGAAATGGACAAGGCCGCCGGCTGCCCCTACGACACGGCCAGCCGCGATCCGAATTTCACCGTGTGCGCCTTCGTCAACTGGCCCGTCGATCTGAAAGCGAAGGACCCCGCCGAGGTGCTGCCGCTGTGCTACCGCGACACGATCCACGGCTTCGTGGGCTGGCGCAACCGCTGGCGGGACGAAAATGACATCATTATCTCCGTGCTGCTGAAGCCGACCGCCGGCTACATGGGCGCCGCCCCCGACGGCGGGTTCCAGGTGTCAGTCGGCGGCAGGAAGTTCAAGTGGGGCCAGGTCTCCGGCGAGACGAAGTACTGGTGGTCCTCGCCGCGCGGCGAGGCGAGCGTGCTGACCACCGCCTCCGGCGCGAGCACCGCGGTGGACTTCACCAAGGCAAGCGGCGCGGACGCGATGTTGGTGACCACCGGCAAGGCGGACGGCGAAGTGGTGGAACTCGGCGGCAAGGCGCTTACCTTCAAGTTCCTCAACGCAGACAAGGAGCCGGCCGTCGCCGTCGAGGGCGATAAGGCCCTGGTCGGCCGCCAGGTGGTCTCTATCAAGGACGGCAATCTCGTGCTGGCCACGACGACGGCACAATAGACGAACCACGGCATGGTTCAGACGGTAACACATGGTAGGTCCCGCTTGCCGAGCGGGACGCCGTTTCGCGCGGTCCCGCTCGGCAAGCGCAGTCCCGCTCGGCAAGCGGGACCTACGTCCTGAACCATGCCCTATTTACGAATAGCTTACCTCTTGACTCGACCCAAGACGAGATCATACTGGAGGGCGCCTCCTTGGCTCCGTTCAGGCACGCCTTCGGGCCTGGACGGCCACGCCTGCCAAGACGCCCCGCCCCGGAAAGACCCGCTGATGAGACTGGTGGGCACCGCACGTCTGGCCGTCGTGACGACAGCGCTGCTGTGCGCATCGTCCGGCATAGCGCAGCAACCGCCGCCGAAGATCCCCAAGGACCAGATCCCCGCCGACATTTCCGCCGAGTTGCGAGCGCTGATCCAGAGGCTCTACGAGCGATCCAACGAGCAGATGTCGGCGATCCGGGCCTTGGAAGCGATGGGCGACAAGGCCGCCCCGGCGGCCCCGTTCCTGGCCAGCATGCTCGATACGGGCTGGAAGCCCGTTCCCAGTACCGCGGTGAAGGGCCTGATCGGCATCGGCCGGGCATCGGTGGAGCCGGTCCTGATGACCTTGCAGATAGGCGACATGCGAGCCAAGGGCCGCGCTTGCATCGTTCTGGGGGCGTTGAAGGATCCGCGGGCCATCCCCCACCTGGTTTCCTCCGCGGACGACCCGGTAGCCTGCGGGGCAGTCCGCAATGCGCTGGCGGCCATCGGCCGGCCGGCACTGGACTTCCTGGTGCAGCACGCCGCCGACAAGAGCGCGACCACGCGGCGGCGCGTCCTGGCGTGCCTGCCCGCCTTCTCGGACGCGGTTGCCGCGGAAGCGGTCGCCAAGGGGCTGGGCGATCGGGATGAAGTGGCGCGGCTTGCAGCGCTGGAGGCGTTGGGCGAGATGAGCCGCAGTCTGCGCGGGAAGCCGGGCGCAGCAGCCGCGGCCGTCCAATCGCAGGTGCTGGCCGCCCTCAAGGATCCGGATCCGCGATTCCGCCGCCTCGCCGTGACGTTGATTGCCGCCGGCGGCGCGGACGGCCAGCCGCTCGGCGCCTTGCTCGGCGCGCTGGGCGATCCGGACGCGACGGTGCAACTGGAGGCCGTGCAGGCGCTCAGCGGCATCCGCGACGACCGCGCCGTGGACGCCCTGATCGCGGCCGCGAAGGCGGAAGACGCCGCGGTCCGCGCCGCTGCCGTGCGGGGCCTGCCGCGGACCGGGCCGGAACGCGTCAAGGCGGCGCTGCTCGCGGCCGTGAAGGACGCCGACCCTCAAGTCCGCGAGCAGGCGCTGGCGGCCCTCGCGGAAAACCCTTCCCCCGAGACGGAGACGCTCCTTATCGCCGCCATGCGCGACAAGGCGCCGCAAGTCCGCACCCGCGCCGTCGGCCTGCTCGTGCAAATGAAGCACCCGGAATTGATCAACCTGCTCAGCGGCATGTTGACCGACCAGGACGAAGGGGTGAGGATCGATGCGGTGCGGCGGCTGCACCAGATGGGCAAGCCGGCATTGGACGCGCTGATCAAGGCCGCCGGCAACGACCGGCCCGCAGTCCGCCGCGAGGCCCTGGACCTGCTGGGCAGGCATCCCGAACCGCGGACGGCCGACATCCTCCTGGCGGCGCTGGGCGACAAAGATTCCGAGGCCCGCTCGACCGCGCTCGGCGCGCTGACACGGTTCGAGACCGTGAAGCTTTCCAACCTCCAGCCGGTCCGGGACATGGCGAGAGAAGGCGCTCCAAGGCGGGAAACGGCCATTGAAATCCTCGGCCAGCAGCGGGACAAGGCCAGCATGCCGGCGTTCGTGGCGGCGGTCCGCGGGCCTCATCCGCCCAGCGCCTTTGCCGCCGTCCGCGCCCTGGCGCTCATGGGCGCTGACGGGATCGAACCGCTCTTCCAGGCCATCGACCACAGCGACGGCGAGGTCCGGTCCCGCATCGTTGATGCCCTCGCTCAGATGCGGGATCCGGAGGTCAAGCAGCGGCTGAGCAAGGTGGCGCCGGGCAAGGGCCCGAACATCCGCCCGCCGGCCCCCGAATCGCCGGAACCCCGCGTCGGGCCGGCCGGCGGCGAGGATTCGCTCTCGGTGGCAGTGCTGGTCCGCGTCGACCAGGAGGCGGAGGAATCGTGCCGCGAGGCCCAGACGGCCATCGGAGAGAAGAACTTCGAGAAGGCCGTCAAGCTGCTGCAATCGCTGGCAGGTTCCGAGCAGGGGCGCGGCTTCTGGCGCATGAAGGACGAACCGCGGCGGACGACCTCGGTCGCGTGGGCCGCCAATCACTTGCTCGGCACGATGCCCGCCGAGGCGATCGATTCCTACGCGCGGCTCAATGACGCGCCTGCCCGCGCCTTGTTCGAGCAAGCGCGGCAGGCCGGCAACGAAGGCGACCTGCGGCGCGCTGCCCGCCGGTACTTCCACACGGAGTACGGATACCAGGCGATGGACTTGCTCGGGGCCACGGCCTTTGACCGCGGCGACTTCCTTGCCGCCGCCCGCGCATGGGAAACCCTATATCGCGAGCACCGCGGCGGGCGTGCCGACCGGCCGGTGCTGTTGGCCAAGGCGGCCGTGGCGTGCCACCTGGCCGGAGCGAAGGCGCAGGCCGAGGCGTTCCAAAGTGAGCTGAAATCCCGGCATCCGGACGCGCGTGCCGCCATCGCCGCGGAGCAGGTGCGTCTGACCGATTTCGTGTCGAAGGCCCTTGCAGCGCCGCCCGCGGCCGAAGGCTTGCGCCGCGCGCCGGCGCAAGAGTGGGCGTCTGCGGCCGGCGCGCCGGACGCCGCGGCCGTCATGCCCGATTGTCCGCCGCCTTGGTCCTACCTCTTTGGTCCCGCCGCCGGGCAGCAGGCGGGCAACGCGGCGGCCCTGCTGGGCTACACGGGCGGCGGGGGACCGGGTAAACCCTCGATCGGCGCCGCCTGGCCCCGCATCGCCCCGGATCGCGGCCGCCTGGCCGTGACGGCTTCCCCGTGGGGAGGCCGCAACGTGACCTTCGATTTGCCGGCCATGCTCCATCCGGTAGTGACCGCCGGGCAGGTGTTGTACCGCCGGCAGGACGAGGTCGCGGTCTGCTCGCTCGAGACCGGCGGGGAACTCTGGAAGACCGCCGGGCTGCCCCTGTACCGCAATCTCAACCCGGCCGCGCTGGCGGAGAACCGTTGGCTGCCGTCGGTGGGCGATGCCGGCCGCTACGCCTTGACGGTCGGCGGCGGCCAGGTCTATACCGTCTGCCGTTTCTCATGGATCGACCCGAACTTGTTCGAGCTGGGCGAGCAGGACGGTGCCGCGGGATCGACTTTGGCCGCCGTGCCGCTGGCCGAGCGCGGGCGCAAGATCGCGTGGGAAGCGGGCGGCGGCAAAGGGGACGACGACGTGGCCCGCCAGGCGAAGTACCTCGCGGCCCCGACGTACTGCGACGGCCGGCTGTACGTCCTGGCCACTTGTGCCGGCGCCTATCATGCCCTGTGCTTTGACGCCGGCAGCGGCGCCTTGATCTGGCGGACGCTGATCGGGCCGGTGCCGACGGCTTCAGGCGACGAGCGCCAGTGGATGGCCGCCTTCGCGCTGGAGGCCCTTGGCGAGCGCGGCAGTCCGATCACGGTGGCCGACGGCCGCGCCTATCTGATCACGAACTGCGGCGTGGTCGCCGCCCTGGACGCCGCCACGGGGCAGCCGGTTTGGGGCCACCAGTACGAGAGCACCCTGACCGGCGCGTGGTGGTTGTCGAAGCCGGGCACGCCGATCGCGCAGAAAGCCTACACCTTCCTGGTCGCCTCGCGGCCGCTGGAACCGGTCAATCCCTTGATCGCCGTCGAGGGCCGCCTCGTCTGTTTGCCGTGCGACGCGACCTCCGTGTTCGCCCTGGACGCCCAAACCGGCGACCTGCTCTGGCAGACCCCGCGCGAAGCACAGCAGGACCTCTCGGCCGTCGACGACCAGCGCGTGCTGATCAGCGGGCCGGACCTGGTGTTCTTGAAGGTCCAGGACGGATCAACCGTGCGCAAGCTGCCGGCGGAGGTGCTGGGCAAACCGGCAGTGACGCCCCGCGCGGTGTTGGCCGCCGAGCGCGGGGCCATCGTCCGCGTGGACCTCGACACCTACCATGCCGATCGCCTGGCAACCGGCGCCGAGCACGCGATCCTGGGGCGATTGATCAGCAGCCAGGGCCGGCTGGTCGCCGCCAACGCGGCAGGGGTGGGGATCTATGCCGGCCCCGACAAGACGCGGAAACCAACGGGGAGCAAACCATGAAGGAGCGGTTGCCGTGTGCGGTCCTCTGCGCGTGGGTTCTCGTCCTGGGTTGCCCGGCGGCGCGGGCCGCTGCGCCGCGACCCGCACCCACCAGTGGGTACCCGCCGGGTGCCCCGCAACTGCCCGCGCTGATGAATGCCGACATCGTGACGGCCGTCGACAAGGGGCTCGGCTACTTGACCAAGATGCAGCAGCCCGACGGCAGCTTTCCCGCAAAATGGGACGGCAAGGGCTATCCGGCCACGATGACCAGCCTGTCTGGATTGGCGCTGATGGCCTCCGGCTCGACGCCCGAGAAAGGGCCGTACGCCGCGCACCTCAAGAAGGCGATGATCTACCTGCTCGAACTGGGCGAAGCGCACCCGGACGGCCTGATCGCCGGTCCGCTGGAGATGCGCGCGACGTACGGCCACGGCTTCGCCATGCTGTTCCTGGCGCAGTGTTACGGCGACGAACAGAGCACGGAATACGAGTCGCGGCTGAAGAAGCTGCTGGACCGGGCCATCTCGTTGGTGGCCCGGGGCCAAAGCCCCAGGGGCGGCTGGCTGTACAGCCCTTTGGGCGGCGGCGACGAGGGCAGCACCACGGCGTGCGTGCTGCAAGGGCTGCGGGCATGCCGGAACGCGGGAATCAAGGTCCCGCAGACGACCATCGACCGCGCCGTGGATTACATGCGGTTCTGCCAGAACCCCGACGGCGGCATCTGTTATTCGTCGGCCTTTCGCGGCGCCAGCCGGGTCTCCATTTCCGCCGCCGCCGTGAGCTGCTTCTACTCCGCCGGCATCTATGACCGCCAGGCCGGGGGCGACAGTCCCGAGTCGGCCATGGTGGAGAAGCTCTGGCGGTACCTGGCCCAGGCCGTCAAGAACGTCGAAGACTACAAGGGCCATTACTGCTATCACCACTTTTACTATTCCCAAGCGCAATACGTGCGCGGCGGGCGCGAGTGGGAAGCGTACTACCGCGAGATATCGCGCGATCTGGCGCGGTCGCAAGCCGCCAATGGAAGCTGGCCGGGCGACGACGTGGGTCCGGTGTACGGCACCGCCGTCGCCTGCACGATCCTGCAACTCCCCTACGGGTACCTGCCGATCTGTGAACGTTGACATCCTAACCTATCCCTCTGTTTCATCAGGAGCCAACCCGTGAGCACCGCTGCCTCCCGCCCGCAAGACCTGGACGCCGGCGATATCCAGGCCGTCGAGAAGCTGGCCGTCGCCTACAAGACGTTGCGAGAGGAATTGGCCCGCGTCATCGTGGGCCAGGAAGAAGTCGTCGAGCAGATGATCATGTGCATCCTGGCCCGATCGCACGCCATCCTGGAGGGCGTGCCGGGGCTGGCCAAGACGCTGATGATCTCGACGCTGGCCCGCTGCCTGGACCTCCGGTTCCACCGCATCCAATTCACGCCCGACCTGATGCCCTCCGACATCACGGGAACGGAAGTGATCCAGGAGGACAAGGCGACGGGGGCGCGGTCGTTCAAGTTCCTGCCCGGCCCGATCTTCGCCAACGTGATCCTGGCCGACGAGATCAACCGCACGCCGCCGAAGACGCAGGCGGCCCTGCTGGAGGCGATGCAGGAGCGGCAGGTTTCCGCCGGCGGCCAGCGCTACCCGATGAAGGACCCCTTCTTCGTCCTGGCCACGCAGAACCCCATCGAGCAGGAAGGGACCTACCCGCTGCCGGAGGCCCAGCAGGACCGCTTCATGTTCAAGATCTTCGTGAAGTACCCGAGCTGGGACGAGGAGCTGGACGTGATCCGCCGCACCACGTCCGACGCGGCCGACGAGGTCAGCCGCGTGCTGGACGGCGAGACCCTCCTGCGCCTCCAGCATCTCATCCGCCGGATCCCCGCGGCCGACCACGTGCTGGAGTACGCGATGCGGCTGGTGCGGGCGACGCGAGTGACCGAGCCGGACATCCCGGAATTCATCCGCCAGTACGTCAGTTGGGGCGCCGGCCCCCGCGCGTGCCAGTACCTGGTGTTGGGCGGCAAGGCGCGGGCGGTGTTGCGCGGATGCTACCACCTTGCGACCGACGACGTCATCGCGGTGGCCGCCCCGGTGCTGCGGCACCGCATCGTCACCAACTTCACGGCGGACGCCGAGGGGATGACCCCGGACCGGATCGTCGAGCGGCTGGTCGCGACGATCCCCGCCAAGGAAGGCCGGGTCGCGGCCGATCCCCAGGCCGGCGCCATGTTGCGAAAGTGAGAGGTTACCCATGTCCGACACCGGCCGGAGCAGCGACGAGCTGGGCAAGTACCTGGACCCGAAGATCCTGGCCCGCATCCACCGCCTGGACCTGCGGACCCGGCTGGTGGTCGAGGGTTTTCTGGCGGGGCTGCACCGGAGCCCGTACCGCGGGTTGAGCGTCGAATTCGCCCAGCACCGCGAGTATGTGCCCGGCGACGACATCCGCCACGTCGACTGGAAGGTCTACTCCCGCACCGACCGCTATTACATCAAGCAGTACGAGGAGGAGACGAACCTCCGCTGCACCTTCCTGGTCGACGTTTCGGAGTCGATGAAGTACGCCGGCGTGCTCGGCGGGACGGGGCTCAACAAGTTCCACTACGCCAGCGTGGTTGCCGCCTCGCTGGCCCTGCTCTTGCTGGGCCAGCAGGACGCCGCGGGACTGGCCACGTTCGACGAAGACCTGGCGGCGTCCGTCCCGCCGTCGGCCAACCCCAACAACATCAAGAACATCGTCCATCAATTGGAATTGGCCGCGGACACCCTGAAGGCCAAGACTGCGATCGAGCCGATCTGCCGGAAGCTGGCCGAGACGCTCGGCCGCCGCGGCATGGTCTGCCTGGTGAGCGACCTCTTTCTGGACGAGGACGAGCTGATGCGCGGCCTGATGCGCCTGACCCACGCCGGCCACGACGTCATGGTCCTGCAGATCCTCGATGAAGAGGAGCTGACTTTCCCGTTCGAGGGCAACACGCGGTTCCGCGGGCTGGAGCAGATGGGGACGGTCACCGGAGAGCCGCGCCGGCTGCGCGAAGGCTACTTGGACGCCCTGGGCGAGTTCCTGACCGAGGTCAAGCGGCGGTGCGTGTCCAATCGCATCGGCTACGCGGTGATCAACACGGCGGACCACCTCGGGGCGGTGCTGGCCGAGTTCCTCAGCCTCCGGCGGGAACGGGCCCACAAAGCGGCGAGCAAGAGGCGATAGAAAGGGAGCCGGCCATGACTTGGACTGCGATGATTGCGGCTGCCGGCGGGATCTTCGCGCTAGGGCCGATCATCATCCACATCCTCTTCCGCTGGCGGTACCGCACGATCGACTTCGGCGCCATGCGGTTCCTGCTGGAAAGCCTGCGGCGCAGCCGGCAACGGCTCCGCATGGAGGAATTGATCCTCATTGCGCTGCGGGTCCTGGCGTGCGGGCTGCTGGGCCTGGCGCTGGCCGACGTGCGCGTGAAGTCGCTGCTGCCCGGCGGGGCCGCCCCCACCGCCCACGTCTTCATCCTCGACGACAGCATGTCGATGGCACAGCGCGCCGGCACCTGCTCCTTGTACCAAAAGGCCACGGAGTACGTTGCACACATGATCCGGCACATGGGCGACACCGACCTGGTGGCCATCGTCTCGGCCACCCGGCCGGACAGCGGCCAGCCGGTCGGCACGCCGGCCCTGGCCCGCGACCTCAAGGAAGAGGACTTCCTCGAGCGGCTTGCCGGCTTGAGGCCCACGGACCTGCGCGCGAAGTTCCCCCAGGCGATCTCCGCGGCCGCAGACCTGCTGAAATCCCAGAAGGAAGTGTTGGGCAAAGTATACGTGGTCAGCGACTTCCGCCGCGTCGATTTCGTCGGGCAGAAGGCGGGCGAGGACCTCCGCAAGGCATTCGAGGGCCTGGTCGGGGAAACCCGGGCGCAATTGTTCCTGCTGGACTTCGGACTGCCCTCGAAACACAACCTGACCGTGGAGAAGATCACTACTTCCCACAAGCTGATCGTCGCCGGGGCCAGTGTGCCCTTCCAGGTCGCCGTCCGCAACCACGGCACCGAGGCCGTGGAAAAGGCCCTTCTCTCGGCCCAGGTCGGCGACACCACGCTGCCGGCGATCTCGCTGGGGCCGATCGGGCCGGGCGCGACGGCCACGGCCGACTTCGAGTACGTCTTTCCCGCCCCGGGTCCGGCCGGCGTGAAGGTCTCGCTTCCCGCCGACGACCTGGCGGCGGACAACGAAGCGTCGCTGGCCGTCGACGTCCGCGACGCCATGCAGATCCTGGTCCTCGACGAGAACCCCGACGCCGTGGGCCCGGCCAGCGCCTCGTTTTGCCTGGCGGGCGCCCTGGACCCTTCGGGCAGCGGGGCGTTCAACCAAAGGGTCGCCGTGCGCAGCCTGGAGTCCGTGCCCGAACACGCCTTGCGCGAGTTCGACGTGGTCTTCATGACCAACATCAAGGCTTTCCGCGGCGTGCCGCAGCCCGACGGCACGCAGTCTTATCCGCAGTTGCAGCTTCTGGAGAAATTCGTCCGCGAGGGGGGCGGGTTGGGCATCTTTCTCGGCGACCGGACCGACGTGGCGTTCTATAACGGGCCGATGTACGCCGGCGGCGCGGGCCTCAGCCCCTTGCCCCTGGCCGAAGGCCCTCCACCGGCGATCGACCCGAGCCGGTACCTGCGTTTGCGGCCCGACAGCATCGCCCCCGAGCACATGCTGCGGATATTCACCGGCAAGAGCGAGCGGTTCACCCGCCTGGTGCGGTTCTACGGTCACGTGCCGGTCGAGCCGGGCGTGTTGCCCAAGCCGGCCGGGCACCATGTACTCATGGTCGACGTCGGCCCGCCGCAGGTCCTGGCGGCGTTCGAGGACCCGGCCGGCTCGCCTGCCTGCGTCCGCCGGCGCTACGGCAAAGGCCAGGTGATTGTCTGGTACAGCTCGCCCGACACCCGCTGGACCGACTGGCCCAAAAACCTCACCTTTCTGCCGGTGATGAACGACATGGCGTGGCAGTTGGCCCGCTCGGAGAGCGAAAGCCACCACGGGACCGTCGGGGATAAGATCGTTTACCCGGTGCCGCCGCGCCTGGCCGACGCCACCAGCATCAGCCTGAAACTGCCCTCGTACCCGGCCGAGGACGTGCGCATGCTGCAACCCAGGGGCGAAGGAAGCGAGCGAGTGATTACCTACGCGGCGGCCAACCAGGCGGGGCTGTACGAGATGGCGTTCACGCTGCCCCGCGGACGGCAAACGGTCCTGTTCTCCCGGCATTTCGACCCCCAGGAAGGCGATCTCGCCAAAGCCACGGAGGACGAAGTGGCCGCGGCCGTGGGCCAGCAGCACGCTTACAGCGGCAACCTGGCCCTGGCTGCCGACGCGCTCGAAGACACGTCCCCGCGAAAAGCCTACTGGTGGATGTTCCTCGCCGGCGTACTGGGCGTGCTGGTGCTGGAGAACTGGCTGGGGCGGGTGTTTGGACACTACGGGAGCACGAGGGAGACGGCGCTCGGCCGCAGGCCATGAACCACCTCCTGCACTGGCTGTTCAATCTGGACCCCGGGGATTTCGCCGGCGCCGACGGCTGGTCGCTGCGCCTGGTGGGCATGCCCGAGAACTTCTGGGTCTTGCTGGCACTGCTGGCGCTCTGCGGGGCGCTGGTCTGGTGGACGATCCGCAATTACCGGGGCGAAGGACGCGGACGCCCCCGCGTGAACGCCTTCCTGGCAGCCCTGCGCCTGGCCGTGCTCCTGCTCCTGGTGGTCATCGCCCTCCAGCCGGCGGCCGTGGTGCGTTTCGTGAAGATGCAGCACAGCACGGTCGTCGTGCTCCTGGACGACACGCTTTCCATGCGTTGGGCCGACCGCTATGGCGACGACCCCGACCGCGCGCGCTTGGCCACGCTGCTGGGAGTGAACGAAGAGAGGCTCACCGGGGCGGAGCGGATGCCGCGGATCGACATCGTCCGCCGGGCATTGGCCCGCCGCGGCGGCGTGTTGGCCGGGCTGGCCCAGGACCATCCGCTGATGCTGTTCCGCTTCGGCGCCGGCAGCGGCGAGAAGGAGGATTACTGTCAACTGCTGGTCCACGTGGACCGGGCCTCCGGCGATCGCGCGCGCGCGGAGTCGGCGCGACCCGTGGGTACACAGGTGCCCCGCCCCGGCGAGCCGATCGACGAGGTCCTCGCCGGGAGCCTCGACAAGCTCACGGCGGGCGGGTTCCAGACCAATCTCGGCCGCGCGATCCGCGAGGTCCTGCACAAGACCGAGGGCCGCCGCCTCGCCGGCATCGTGCTCGTGTCCGACGGCCAGAACACGGCGGTCGCCGAAGGCGAGGGCCGGCTGGCCGGCGTGATCCAGATGGTCCGCTCCCGCGGCATCCCGATCTACTCCGTCGCCGTGGGCGACCCCGTTCCGCCCAAGAACATCGCCGTGGTGCAACTGCTGGGGCCCGGAGAAATCCGCAAGGGCAGCACGGCCGCCCTGACCGCGATGGTGGCCAACCGCTATTACGGCGGCACCACCGTGCAGGTGGAACTCTGGCGGCGGGAAGTCAGCGCCCGGCAGTGGGAGAAGACCGGAGTGACCGCGAGCGTTGCCTTGGCCGGCGGCGACGCCGACGAAGGCGGCAAGCTCCAGGAAGTCGCGCTGAACACCGAGGCGCCCGAGGTGGGCAACTACGTCTACAAGGCCCGCATCGAGCCCCGCAAGGACGAACTGATCACCGCCGACAACGAAGCGGCCGTCTCGGTCCGCGTCTCGGACGAGAAGGTGGCGGTGCTCCTGGTCAGCGGCGACGCCGGCAAGGAGTACCAGTTCCTGCGGAACTACCTGCTGCGGCATCCCGAGCACTTCAAGGTCAGCGTCTGGCAGCAGAACGCCGATCCGCGGTTCAACCAGGAGGCATCGACGGGCATGAAGCTCTCGGCGGTGCCCATGACCCGCGACGAGCTGTTCGCCTACGACGCCGTCATTCTCTACGACCCGCGGTATGTCTCCGGCAGTCTCGACAACCGCTTCCTGGATTTGCTGGAGGAGTTCACCGCCAAGCACCACGGCGGGCTGTGCTACATCGCGGGGACCAAGTTCACGGACGGGAATCTGCTGGGGGGCGGGCCGTTCGCCCCGCTGGCCGCCCTGCTGCCCGTGGTCTTGGCGAAGGACCCGAGCGGGTTCTCGGCCCATGCCGACCCGCCGCAGACCGCGTGGCAACTGGCCTTGACCGCCGAAGGCGAAGACCATCCCCTGGTGCAATTGGCCCCCCAGGGCGCCGAGAGCAAGAAGGCGTGGAAGAACCTGCCGGGCACTTACTGGACGCACCGCGTCGAGCGATTGAAGACCTTGGCCTCGGCGCTGGCCGTCAGCGGCGACCCGGCCCGCAAGACCGGCGACGACAAGCCGGAACCCGTTATCGCCGTGCAGTATTACGGCAAGGGCCGCGTGCTGTACATGGGGACCAACGGCACCTGGCTGTGGCGCGCCGTCGACGACGCCAAACTCTATGAACGGTACTGGAGCAACGTCATGGATTTCCTGTCGGCGGGGCGCCTGGAGAAGAAGCGGGTCCTGATCACCGCGGGCGGCGAGAGTTTCGACGTCGGCTCGGAAGTCCGCCTCCGCGTCGAGGCCTATAACCGCGACTTCACGCCGATGGAGGCGCCCGCCGTGACCGTGCGCATGACCCGCCAGGACTCGAACGAATCGACCGACCACGTGCTGCGGGCCGTCAAACCGGGGTTCTACGAGGGCGCGGTGCTGCCGGAGCACACCGGCGTATTCGAGCTGACGGCCGTTGCCGCGCCCGGCGCCGCGGAAGCCTGGGGGCCGGAGGAAGTCGCGAGCCGGCGGATCGATGTTCGCTTGCCCCAGGACGAACTGCGCAGGCCCGAGGCCAATTACCAGGCGCTCCGCGACCTGGCAGCGGAGCCGGCGCGGTTCCTTCGCATTCACGAAGTCGATCGGCTCGCCGAGCGCATCCCGCCGGGCAAGCTGACCGCCGTATTGGAACAGCAGCACATGCTGTGGAACACGCTGTTTGCGCTCGGCGCGTGTTGCGTGCTGTTGTTGACGGAATGGACTGTGCGCAAAGTGTTCCACATGGCATAACCGGATCATGGCCGCATCGCAATCGGACGAGCACGACCTGATCGACCGCCGGACCCGCGGGAAGCTGCGGCGGCTGCGGGCCGCGCTCGGGCGAAGGCTGCTGGCCGACGGCCTGGCGTGGCTGCTGCTGGCCGTGGCGGGGGCCGTGGGGGTGTCGCTGTGCCTCGACTATGGACTGCACCGCCTGACGCTCTCCCACGCCACCGTCGGCCAGCGGGCGCTGATCGTGGCGCTGTGCCTGGCCGGCGTCGGCTGGGTCGCCGCCCGGCGACTGCTCCGCCCCTTGCGCTTGGCATGGGGCGAAGAGGATTTGGCCCTCGTCGTCGAGCGGCGGCACCCGGAGTTGTCCGACCGGCTGATCAGCTCATTGCAGTTCGGCACTGCCCCGGAGGCGGCGAGGCGGGGCGTGTCGGCCGCGATGATCGCGCGGGTGG